>NZ_JBFRKH010000029.1:0-109615 GCF_041469265.1 Shewanella sp. 10N.286.51.B2 | reverse complement strand
ATTTCTTGACCACTACAATGTGAATCACCTGAAAAATTGTATGAGTTACTGGAAAGTATTGATGGCTTATTTTTAAATGGTGGCGATCAAAGTTTGACCTTAACAGCTTGGTTAACGCCAGATAAAAAGCCCTCAAAAGCGTTAACTTTGATTAAAAATCGTTTGGCCAATAAACGCATAGTGATTGGTGGAACAAGTGCGGGAACCGCTGTAATGACAGCGAATAATATGATCACTGGTGGCACCGGTGACGGCGCACTGCAATACGGAATATTTAATCAAAAACCACCGAGTGAACGATGTGAAATAAATCAATGTGAAGGGGAAATACCCGCAACGGCGGTAACCTATCGTGCCAAGGGCGGGTTAGGCTTCTTTCCTTATGGAATAATGGATACGCATTTTTCTGAGCGTGATCGGCAAATAAGATTGTTAATGCTAACCGCCTCCACTGATAGTGAAATGGGATTTGGTGTGGATGAGAATACCGCGCTATTAGTGAATATTGCTGATAAACATGTATCGGTGATTGGGGAACATGGTGTATGGGTTATCGAGCAAACTCAAGTAACTAACGATAGCAATGACCAACCAATATCCGAGGGAGTATCGCATTATTTAACTTCAGGCAGTCAAGCTGATATTGATGATAAACAACAGTTGATTCACATCGAATTAGCCAATGAGGGAGTTTCAATTGATATGCAAGCTACTTACCCAACTTATCATCAGTGGATTAAGCAAGCTTGCCGTGAGGGGAAAGCATCGAGAAAACAGCTCAATAACTATGAACTTGTCCTTCTCCCGAGCTCAATAACAGACTGTCAAAAAATATTAAAAAATCAGCCAAGTTATCAATCGATTACGCTAAGGCTGCGAATGTTAGGCTCTAGCTTATAGGGGAAAATATAAGTTATGACTATACTTGACCACTACAGTCTGATTGCTTCGTAGCTCATAACGGGACAAAAATCATTTAGAGCATGATTTTTGTCCATGTCCTAGAGATAAGTTTTGCTCATCATCAACGATAAGAACAACTAGCCAAGCCAAGTTAAGCCAAGTTAAGTGTAGGGTGTCAGCTATGGTGGCTCCCAGTAAAAATATAAATAGTGCGGTTTAACTCAATGTAATTACCGTTTTTAGTTTTGTAAATTCACTATGTGTCAATGCCTCAGGCATGTCTGCAAAATTGAATATGATGGGCGCACTAATTTCAACATCACTTTTAGTAATTCGTTCAAGTAACGCTTCACCATTTTGCATTAATGCATGCCAATCTTGTTTATCACCAAAATCATGTAACGCGCCAAGGGCTATTTCGTGGTAAGAAATAGTGCGAGTAAATGGCGGGTCAATGGGTTTAGCAATACGATCTTGAATGCAGACAATATGTCCATTCGCTCTTAACAGTGGTACTAAATGGGCGGCATTTTCGCCACTCACGGCATCAAAAATGGCGAAGTATTGCATGTCGATTTGAGATTGTTCTCGATAAACTTGGCGAATACCTAGCTTTTGGGCTCGCTCTTCGCTCAGACTCGCTGAGACAACATCAACGATATAACCCGCATCGAGAAGGATCTGGGATAACAAATTATTCACCGCGCCAAAACCAACGACAAGCACTTCTCTTTGTCGGGTTAATGGAATTTTTTCAAATGCTTGCCATGCGGTAAGCATCGGGCAAGGTAGCGCTGCTGCAAGTTCAAATGATAGGCTCTCAGGCAGCGTCATCACTCGCTCAGCATTCAAAACGGTATATTCAGCATAGCTACCATGGCGATTTAGTGAGCCATGAAACGCCACTCGACGCCCAATGAGACTGGTGTCAACTTTAGAGCCTACGTGTACGATGACGCCTGCACCATCAACACCAGGAACATGACCATTCGGCCAATTTAGAGGATTGGCTTTAATAAATTTCCAATCGACAGGGTTTATACCAATCGCTTTGTTTTGTACTAAGATTTCATTGTCATCTACAGCTGGTATTTTAGCGTTACCTAAAATGATACTGTGTGTCTCTGTTTGATATTGCCAAATTTGATAGGGTTCCATCGCATTCTCGTTTGCTTAAAGAAAGGAGAAGGCACCAAGGAGTGGTTAGTCCTTGATGCCTAGTTTTGCTATGCCTGATAAGTAGGATAATCGATGTAGCCTTCGGCTCCGCCACCATACAAGGTGAGTCTTGCGTCAGCATCAAACTCGGCCAGTGGGTTATCATTGGCCAAACGGGCGACTAAATCTGGGTTCGTTACAAAAGGGGTACCAAAGGCAACGAAATCAGCATACTGCTTGTCGATTAACTGTTGCGCTGATTGCTTGGTCAGCTTTCCAGCAACCATGATTGGGTTTGAGTATATTCGGCGAACTTGTTGGCGAAACTCTTCAGGTACCTCTACATAGCGTGATATGTTTTCTGAAAAATGCACATACGCAAGGTTCATCGGTTGTAGTTTTTCCAGCAATGCTAACGTTAGCGGAACAATTTCAACATCATCCCCAGCAAAACCCTCTCCGATATGAGGAGACAGACGAACCGCAACTCTTTCCCCACCAATTTCGTCAGTAAGTGCTTGTAAGGTATCAACCAGAAAGCGCATACGATTCTCTTGGCTGCCACCATATTGATCACTTCTTTGGTTGCTTTCTAAGCGTAAAAAGGTATCAAACAAGTAACCATGCGCAGCATGAATTTCCACGCCATCAAAACCAGCTTCAATGGCGTTTTTGCCCGCTTGTACAAAATCCGCAATCGTGCTCTTAATGTCTTGCAACGTCATCTCCCGTGGCGTTTCAGTTTCAATCATCCCAAAGCCACCTTCAGCTAGTGGGCCAAATACTTGATCTGGGATTTTAATCGCTGATGGGGCTAACGGCTTAGTACCTGAAATATCAGAATGACTGCGTCGCCCCACATGCCAAAGTTGAGTAAATATTTTCCCGCCTTCTTGATGCACAGCTTGGGTGGTTTTTTTCCAGCCTTCGATGTGCTCTGGGGTATAAATGCCCGGAGTCATCGAATAACCTCGTGCAGCCGCTGAGATCGGGGTGCCCTCTGATACAATGAGTCCAGCACTGGCACGCTGACGGTAGTAGGTTGCCATCATCTCGTTTGGTACATCACCAGGTTGAGACGTGCGTGAACGAGTCATCGGCGCCATCGCGATACGGTTTCTAGTCTCAAGTCCGTGACCTTTAAATACCTTAAACATACTTACCCCCTTAAGCTTTATACGTTGGATAATCAATCAGACCTTTCTCACCACCACCAAACAAGGTGTTTGGATCATGCTCTGCCAATGGGTAGCCGTGAAGTAGACGTTCAGGAAGATCGGGATTCGCCACAAAAGGTCGACCAAAGCCGATCATATCAGCCAGTCCGTCATCAATAGCTTGCTTTGCTTTTTCCGCATTATAACGACCTGCGTAGATCAGCACGCCTTGAAAAGCATTGCGCATTGCACGTTTGAATGAGACGGGTGTATCTGGTGCATCATCCCAATCGACTTCAGCAATATGTAGGTACACGATATGATGTTTATTGAGTAACGCTGCGGCAGCGGTATAAGTCTCAATAGGGTTAGCATCAACAGTACCATTGAGGGTTGTTAAAGGTGCCAAGCGCACACCAACGCAATCAGCGCCAATGGCATCGACCATTGCAGTAACAACTTCATCAAGAAAACGAAGACGGTTTTCAAGACATCCACCGTACTCATCAGTGCGATCATTCGCCTCTGAATCAATAAATTGGTTAATTAAATAACCATTAGCGGCATGCAGTTCAATGCCATCAAAGCCTGCCTCAATGGCATTCAATGCGGCTTGACGGTAATCTTCAATCACTTGCTGAATATCGGCTTTTGTCATTGCTCTAGGCTGAACGACGTCAACAAAACCAGGTTCATCACTGCCATTATCAACGAATACTTTGACGTTTTCCGCTTTTAATGCGGAGGAAGAAATCGGTTGCTCACCACCGATGTTATCTGGGTGAGTGACTCTTCCCACATGCCAAAGCTGCGCGAAAATAGCACCTTGTTTGGCATGCACAGCGTCTGTCACTTTACGCCAACCAGCAATCTGCTCAGGTGTGTAAATACCTGGGGTCCATGCATAGCCTTTTGCCGTCGCTGAAATTTGCGTACCTTCAGACACAATCAATCCTGCACTGGCACGCTGAGCGTAATAGGTTGCCATCATGTCATTTGCGACATCACCAGGCTGACTGGCTCTTGAACGCGTCATCGGTGGCATGACAATGCGGTTTTTGAGTGTGAGTCCACCCAATGTGAATGGTTTAAATAGTGATAGTGACATAGTTGAGCCCTCTTCATTTGATAGGGGCATACTAGCAAATGAGTCACCAATCATTTATAGCAATAAAGGCAAATGATATTTGTAGAAATTGCAATAATCAGCTTGTTTAAGCGGGTTACAGGGTTAGCTTTGGCTTAATAAAATCAATAAAAGCGGAGATCCGCTTGGCCACAGAAGAAGTCTTATAATACACAGCGTTGACTTGTTCTCTTCTTGGATGACTGATTTTTTCGCTCTCCAACAGCGAAATTAAACGTCCTTCGACAATATCTTTATTCACCATAAACCCTGATAGACATGCAATGCCATTTCCTGCCAACACAATTTGTCGAATGGTTTCGCCATTACTTGATGACATCAAAGCGTCTAGTTGGGTAAAACCTTTTAAAGGCCAGTCATTCAAAATTTTGGGGGCGACAAATCCAATGAGATTATGCTGAGCAAGATCGCTGCTTTTAGTGGGGAGCCCGCGTTTTGAGATATATTCTGGTGAAGCCACAATATACAAGGGGCTTCGACCCAGCGACCGAGCATGTAGCGTTGAATCGCTCAAGGTACCAATACGGATTGCTAAATCGGTTTTCTTTTCTAGTAAATCCACAATGCCTTCATTGGAAGTTATTTCTAGCTCAATATCGGGATAGGCTTGATTAAATGACTGCACCAATGGCACCAGTTGATGAAACACAAACGGACTAGCCGCGTCGACACGTAAACGGCCTTTGGGCAATTCCCCACGGGAAATAATATCTTCTTCCGCCTGCTGTAATTGCATTAACCCCACCCGCACAGAGTCAATGAACTGGCGTCCTTCATCGGTTAATTCAATACGTCTAGTGGTTCGGTTTAAAATAGTGACCCCAAGTTGACTCTCCACTTTACTGACCGCTCTGGATACTCGTGCGACTTGGATATCTAGGCTCTCTGCTGCCGCTGAAAAACCTCCGGTATCGACTACAGCTAGTAAAATGGCTAAATCATCAGATTTTGTTCGCATGCTATTTCCCTCAACTTTATCCAATCGCTCATCAGCTTTATTGCATTTATAACAAATATCATTTGTAAAAACCTCTGTTTTTCACAAAACATCTTTAATGCAAAATGCCCCCCATCAATTAACAACGCGACGGCATAGCGACCAATACATCGGCTATTGCTGGTCATTTTCAAACAACAGAGAGTAAATATTATGCCTTTAGCACTTCTTGCATTGACGCTCAGCGCCTTTGCTATTGGAACAACGGAGTTTGTGATCGTGGGGCTACTCCCGACCATGGCCTCCGACCTAAATATATCACTGCCTTCAGCAGGCTTGCTGGTTAGCCTTTATGCACTTGGTGTTGCCATTGGCGCCCCGGTTTTAACGGCTTTAACAGGAAAGTGGAATCGTAAACACGTATTGATTACCGTCATGTCACTGTTTGTTGTCGGTAACTTAGTTGCATGGCAAGCACCTGGATATAACACCCTGATTATCGCTCGTATTTTGACAGGTTTAGCCCATGGTGTATTTTTCTCCATTGGTTCAACCATTGCTACCGGTCTGGTACCAAAAGAAAAAGCCGCCAGCGCCATTGCGATTATGTTCACTGGTTTAACCGTGGCGTTAGTCACAGGCGTGCCGCTTGGGACATACATAGGTCAAACCTTTGGCTGGCAATCAACCTTCTTAGTTGTTGCGCTATTAGGTTTAATCGCATTAATTGGTAGTGCTTTCTTAGTACCAAATAACTTAAAACAACCTGCTGCAGCTAAGCTTTCATCGCAGCTTAAGGTATTAACTCAACCTAGATTATTACTGGTTTATGCGATTACTGCACTGGGTTATGGCGGCACTTTTACAGCATTCACTTTCCTTGCTCCTATTTTGCAGCAAGAAACTGGCTTTAGTGCGAATGCAATTAGTTTAATTATGTTGGTTTATGGAGTCTCAGTTGCGATTGGTAATATTTGGGGCGGAAAAATGGCCGATAAAATGGGCCCAATAAAAGCCCTTAGCATTATTTTTACTGGTCTTGCAGCTGTGCTTATCGTGTTCAATTTTACCGCCGTTAACCCTATTGCCGCGGTAGCCACGATTTTAGTTTGGGGGGCATTTGCATTCGGTAATGTTCCAGGTTTACAAGTATATGTAGTGAAACTTGCTGAAAAATATACACCAGATGCAGTGGATGTTGCTTCCGGTTTAAACATTGCCGCCTTTAACGTTGGTATTGCACTTGGTTCATGGGGCGGAGGGATGGTTGTCGCTGAAGCAGGCTTAATGCATACACCTTGGGTAGGTGCAGTAGTTGTACTGATAGCGCTTGCTTTGACCCGCTTTAGTGGCCGTCTTGATAAGCGTGCAGAAAGTTAATGGTAAAAATGTATTAATGAAATAAACACGACTCTTACCCTTAGAGCTGGTCAATGCAGCAGCATTGGCCAGCTTTTCGCAACTTATATTGATTGGTATTAGACAAGATTGAAACTGATAAGAGGCACTCAATGAAAACCGTTTTTATTACTGGAGCTAATCGTGGCTTAGGATTAGAGCTTGCAAAGCAATATGCACAGCGACATTACAAGGTCATCGCTTGCTGTCGCGATATTGATTCAGCGCATGAGTTAACCCTGTTAGCACAACAGTATTCAACCATTCGCCCTTATGCTCTAGATGTTAGTCATGAAACAGATATTCTCGCTTTAACTGAGGTGTTTAAAGAGCAACCTATTGATGTACTTATTCATAATGCTGGGGTGAGTGGTGAAGGATGTGACAACTTAGGCAATATGGATCAGCAAAGATGGCTAGAGGTGTTAAAGGTCAATACCATCGCACCCATGTTAATCACGCAGGCCTTGCTCAATAATATTCTAGCCGGCCAAGATAAAACCATAATCGGGATGACCTCAATACTGGCCAGTATTGATGATAACCGCTCAGGGGGACGATACAGCTATCGAGCATCAAAAGCGGCCCTCAACCAAATAATTAAATCTCTAGCCTGTGAATTATCCGAAGCGGGAGTGAAGACCATGGCAATTCATCCAGGTTGGGTAAAAACCGATATGGGTGGCAAGGAAGGCAAGGTAACAGTAGAAGAGAGTGTTAAAGGCATGCTTAATGTCATCGACAATTTAAAACTTAAACATTCAGGTTCATTTTTTGTCTACGATGGCACTCAATTGCCATGGTAAGCCCTGTAGTTACGTCACATGAAAGCTCTAAGGGGATGATATGCTTTTTACCTTTATAATCCTTTGTATTATCGCTTTGCTCGGATGGTATTTATACAAAGTCTCCCGTGATATTTCCCAAATTGACTGGGATTGGAATGGCGATGAGATCCTATAAATTGATATCGCCTGCATCTATGGCTGGTCACATTATATTCTAATGAAAAACTGTGAGCTTGCTCTGGTGCTGAGTAAATACTTTAACGCGAAATGGGGCGTGCGACGTGAAGTCGTATGAAGCGCTGTTCACCGCTTAATGTGTGAACCATCTGTAGTACCAGATGAACCTATGAGCCTGAATAAAGTAGCGGCTCTGACAATGTAACGAAGAATGGTCATGGACTATTCGGGATCTAAATCGCGAGAAGACGATCCTCCTGATAACCACAAATCGGGTGAGTGCTAGGTAGTCAGTAAGATGAACATAAGTGAATCCGCGTAAGGTGCGTTATACGTTGAAGCTGCGGAAGTTGTAACCCTCCCTTATATCGATCATATTTTAAGAGAGTTTTCTTTATTTAACCGCTCATATAGCTTGGGCGGTAGCAAAGAATGTCGTAGCAAGAAAGGGGATTAGGTTGGATGTATTCCACAAAGGGTTCACCGTTAAACACTTATAGGCCTTGAAAGGATTGACTCAGACAATGTACCTGCTTTGTACATGAGCAGAACCGCCCAAACGTGAAGTTCACACCTATTTGTTTAGCAAACTCCTTATGCAATAAAGGTTTTCATTTCTTATCTGTGGCTGAACAAATACCCGTGGATCAGTCTAAAATAATCGACAACAGCGTGATTTTGTACCTCAGAAATGTCTAAATTCAAATTAGCACCGCCAGTCTTTAGACTGGGCTGGCAGTGCTTTTTACGACTCAATATTTAATCAACTAACATTAATCAACTAACATTAATCAACTAACGCCACACCTGATCAAATACTCGGTACATATTACCACCCAAGAATTTGCCACAATCCTCTTGGCTATATCCATTTTGTAGCATTTTATCAATCAGTGCCGCTACAATTTGGTAAGGTGCTGGAGTAGGGAAGCCCTTTGCACCTGCTGCTGCACTATAGCCGCCATCAGGGAAAACAGCAGCGCCCATTGGGGTTTGCATGATTGAGGCAGTAAAATTAATATTGGGAATATAGTCTGAACCAAAACCCACGTGATCAATACCAACTAGGTTCACCATGTAATCGACATGACGGAATAGCGCGTCTGTGGTAACAATATCTGGGTTAGACGTGTCCATAAATGCGCCAACCATATTGATTGAGCATACACCACCACTCTCTGCGATGGCTTTGATTACTTCGTCAGATAAACTACGTTGATAATTGGCCATGGCTTTTGCACCTGAGTGCGAAGAAATAACAGGTTGACTACTGCGCTCTATAGCATCAAGCGAGGTACGTTCGCCTGTATGGCTAACATCTACCACCATGCCGTAACGGTTATAGCTATCAATCAGCTTTTTACCAAAGGCGGTCAAACCGCGATTTTCAGGTTCAAAGCAACCATCTCCTATTTCATTGCGATTGTTGTAAGCTAAAAGACAGTAGCCATAACCTAACTCACGCCACAAAGCGACACGGTCCACATCGCCACCAAATATCTGGGTGCCTTGGTGAGTAAAAAATAGCCCAAGCTTGTCCTCTTTTACCGCATCATCAATGTCTTTTGTTGTACGGATAATTTTGTAGCTGTCTGGGCGTTCTCTCATTTTATTAAGATAAAAATCTGTGCCTTTCATGATGCCATCGACAGAGGCGTCTAACGAGTCCGCAGATGGACATGCTGCAAGTACTTTAAAACCAGCAGCCTTACAACGGTCCATTTCATCGTGAAATTCTGGCGCTTCAGGTGAAGACCACTGACTGGGATATAGTGCAGAAAATAGGGTATCAATGGTCATAGAATCACGGACAATATTGACAGCTTTTTCTGATGCGGGATAAAACTGTTTACGCTGTGGGATATTGGAATAATCTTTGATTTCAAATTCAGGTAGCTCAAGGGTTTTGTTATTAGTCATAATTCGATTCCTATAGTGTTTGCGCCTTTCAACATGTTCAATAAACGCTGAACTTGTTTAAGATTTAACTATAGTAGTCTCATTATCGTTGGAGTATTAATCGTTTATGTATGATCAAATCCTCAACTACTAGGATCCTGTTAACATCACCTTAAGGACTGACATGGTTTAGTCATACCACTAGACGCCGCATGGCTAGATGATATTCACTTTCAATATCTCGATAATAGGTTGTTAGGTTTTTTTCATTAGGTGAGTCCCGCAGGTTCATCGTTAGCTGCAACAATACCTAAAGCTAGCTAAGGAGGTTTTCTTAGCAATGTGATCATTGCCCAAAGATGATTTGTGCCAAAACGAGGTTGTTTATTACAAAAAAAATCAGCAACAAACCTTGGTTAGTTGCTGATTTTTGGCTATTTAATTTCTATTCATATTCAGAAGCAATTTAACATGGCCATCCATTCTAATTGGCTAAATATCAAATACTCTACTAGGCTTTAGTTATTGCTTAATATTCGGTGATTAATGATGGCCAGACCTAGAAAAACACTCGTGAGTTTAGAAGATACGCCTTACTACCACTGTTGTTCGCGTGTGGTACGTAAGGCATTTTTGTGTGGGTTTGATAAGTCGACAGGCGAAAACTATGAACATCGCCGTGAGTGGGTAGATAACCGAATTATTGAATTATCGACGATTTTCGCGATTGATATCTGTGCTTATGCGGTGATGAGTAATCATTTACATGTTGTGCTTAAAGTCGATGTGGATAGCGCTGAGCATTGGTCTGATATCGAGGTGCTTACCCAATGGCATAAAGGCTTTAAAGGCACCTTGCTGACGAATAAGTTTGTAAAAGGTGAAGCACTCAATGAATTTGAGTTAAAGACAGTTAATGACTGTATAACTCTATATCGCCAACGCTTGACTGATATTAGCTGGTTTATGCGTTCTTTAAGTGAACCCATTGCGCGAATGGCCAATAAAGAAGATAACTGCACGGGTCGTTTTTGGGAAGGGCGCTTTAAATCTCAAGCATTACTTGATGACGCAGCAGTTCTCGCCTGTATGGCCTATGTTGATTTAAATCCAATTCGCGCGCAAATGGCTGCAACACCTGAAACTTCAGATTACACCAGTATTCAACGACGCATAAATTCAGCTATGAAAGGTGAGCAACCGAAAGCGTTACTGGCATTTGTAGGAAATGAACGTTTAGATATGCCTAATGGACTGATGTTTAGCGTTAAAGATTACATCGTGCTGGTTGAAGATACTGGGCGGATTATTCGTGATGATAAGCGCGGCGCCATTAGCTCAAGTAGCCAAGCTATTCTCAACAGACTGAACATTCCTGCTGAAAACTGGTTAAAAATCACCACAGAATTTGGCGCGTTATTCAAAGGTGCAGTAGGGGCTTTACCTGCATTAACTGACTATTGTGAGCATCTAGAGCGGAAACGGCGACAAGGTGCTTCAAACTGTCAACGCTGGTTAAGTGTATGAGTGAAATACTAATATTTTATGTTTAAGGTTAATAAATAAAATCAAATTATAATGTAGTATAACGACAGATTTACTTGACATATATTTGCTCGAGAAATATAGTCAATCTTAGTTGTCAATTGCTTAGCTTATCTACCTATTTAAATGCAAGTAATTGAAACTAAACGACTTATTTTTTATTTAATACGGAAGCCTTGGGTTCAAATCCCTATCTCTCCGCCATATTTAAGACGAAAGGCTCATCAGAAATGATGAGCCTTTTTTCGTATAAGGGGAGTTTGAACCCAAGGGTTCCTATTTCAGCAATACGCTATCTCTCCACCATATTTAGAAAAGCCCGTTACGAAAGTAACGGGCTTTTTGCTTTCTAGAATTTACTGATGTGAACAACAGGTTTATAGCACCACAATGTAGGGTTCCTATTTCAGAAGTAGGCTATCTCTCCGCCATATTTAGAAAAGCCCGTTACTGAAAAGTAGCGGGCTTTTTGCTTTCTAGAATTTACTGATGTGAACAACAGGTTTAAAGCACCTCAATGTTGGGTTTAAAATCATCCCAGCTGCTGTGTTGCAGTTTTTTAGTGGTGAAAGCTAATGAACTACAGCAGTCACGTTTTTTTAAAACGTACATTAGAATAGAAGCCAATAGTTAAGCTTGATCAAGTCAAAATGTAGCATCTCAATCTAGCGTTCTAATCACCATAATTTCGCCATTTTTAAGACGAAAGGCTCATCAGCAATGATGAGCCTTTCGTTTATCAGTTTTGTTAAAAAGGTCATATCTGAGTCATACTTAAATACCTATCTCATACTTAATTAACTATGTCAGACTCGAGCCTTTCAATAAGTCATTGCTTTATATATTTAATTTAATTGTGTTTATTGTAATATCTTAAAAGTATGAATTAAGCACACTGCAAGTATGAATGATTAATAACAAACTCATTCTTAAATTCATATTTTGTAAATTAACTTTATTGCTATCATCAATGTATTGATTTCATATACACCTGTTTTGGCAAAGCGTGTTTGGGCAATCTATAGGGACATTGATATGAGTGTTAACGGAAAAGGGCTTTATGCAGTGAAAAATACTGTGGCATTCTTCGTATTACATTGTTGCTTCGGACTTGCAGTTAGTCATGCCAACGAATCACTGACTTTGGCACTCTCAGGTGTTATCGAAGATAAATGTGAAATCACTATTCCAAGTAGTTCGCCTTTTGATTTTAGCCAACAGCTAATACACAGTACAACGCTGTCTATTGATTGTAACCAAACGATGTTGGTCGCACTTCGCTCTGAGTACGGTGGGCTTAAATTAAATCAAACTCAGGATGATAATAGAATTATCGCAGCCTATGATATTGATTTAAAAATTGAATCGATTCAATTTAATATGAGTGCGAATAGTTTTGATATTCAACAAGAGCAACGATTTAATGCTGGCGAAAAAATTCCATTTGCGACGTCGGGTAGTTTAGAGATTAGCCTTCCTGAAGCATTGGTATATGCCGGGAAATACACCGATATTCTGCATGTTGAGGTTTATCCTAATTTTACCATGCAGGGTATTTAATGAAGTTTTCTCCAGATGGAGAAAGTTGCCGACCGATAGGTGAATATCGGTCGGCATAGTAAAAAACCAATCTGAAATTTTAAAAGGAGTTTTACAATGAGAAAGATTACTTTAATTGCTGCATCTTTAACAGCACTATTCGCCAGTACAGCTAACGCTGGTGACGTTCAATTAGTTGGTTTTGTTCCTGCGGTATGTGAGGTGACAGGTCTAAATACTCAATTAAATGATTTTGGTAACTTACAAGGCGCTAATACCGCTTCTGATATTGTTTTTGGTGTTGAATGTAATGATGTCGATGGTGCAAACATTGAAATGATTAGTGCAGAAGGTGGCCTAGAATCTGATGATGCTGAAGATCAATCTATGCCTTATACGGCTACTTTAGCTATAACTGGTTATACTGACCTAGTGCTTAATGCGCCTGGTGGTATGGGCACTAATGGTGCAAATGTTAATCAAGATTATTCTGCAGCAGGCTTGCTAGTTGGCCCATCTGCAACATTGTCATTTAGTACACCTGGTGGTGCAAGCTGGTCTGGTGGTTATTCTGATACGTTAACCGTTCAAATTAATGCGGCTAATTAATTTAGCTTAGTCAGTGAAAATATGAGGGGGATATCACTCCCTCATATTTAATTATATTAATATGGAGTGTTTTATGATTAAAAATATGACTACATCATGTCTAGTGGCAATGGTCAGTCTTATAACCGTTTTTAGTTTACCGAATGCTTTTGCTTATAAAGTGCAGCCCATGGTGGCTGAAATGTCACCTGTAGGTAAAAAAGCACAGTTAAATCTGCGTATAGAAAATAATGACAGTGAATCACTCACTGTTGAGATGATACCACTGCAGTTGGTTATTAATAACTCTGGTAAAATTGAATATATTCCAGCTGAAGATGATTTATTAATTATTCCTGTGACGGCTATTTTAAAACCTGGCCATTCTCAAGCTGTTATGGTGCGCTATTTAGGTGAACCTGATATCGCTGAGTCGAAAGCTTATAGCGTCGGTTTTCGTCAAATACCGATTACCATGGAGGGAGATAATATTTCACAAGTGAAAATGGGGGTTAATTTTAATACCCTAATCAACGTAGTGCCGACCAATACGAAAGCAAATTTGCTAGTTAAAGAATTAAAATTAATAGATGGAGAGTGGAAAATAACGATTAACAACTCCGGTAACCGCTATGTACGTTTAAGTGAAACTCAATGGCAAGTTAGTGATGGTGCAAACTCACTGCAGTTAAATAAAGAACAACTTTCTGAGTTACTGAATGGCAATTTATTTTTACCCAACTCTTCTCGAACGTTAACGATGAAGCCTATTGAATCATTCAGTATGGATAAAATTGAGATTAAAATTGAAATTATGAAATAGTGAGTTAGACTTTTTTATCAGGCACCTGCTGTGTCAATTTTGTAGTTTCTTTTAGATTACTAACCTTTGAGATAAAAAGGAGGCTTATGTACATCAATTCGATAAGCTTACAAACAGTGCTTGGATGGTGCGGTATTTCTTTAATGTCTCTGTTCTTAGGAAAACCAGTGTATGGAATAGAGATCTCACCTATGGTTACCGCACTCTCTATTGATAGTCGTGCTAATTATCAGCAATTTTTAATTACAAATAATTCTAATTTAACTTTACCTGTAGAAATTGATGTTAATGAAATAGAGTTTAACCCCCTAGCAAGTGGTGCGAGCTATAAGGTTATATCTGAGACTTCCACCGATTTATTAGTATTTCCTCCAGCAACCGTTTTAGCTCCAGGTGCCGTTCAGTCCGTTCGTGTTCAATGGCTGGGGCAAGATACCTTAGCCAATTCCCAAAGTTATTTTATTCGTTTTAGCCAGCCTCAATTAGTCGATGATAGTGCAAGTAAAAGTGGGGTTAAAATATTTGTACATTTTAATGCGGCAGTTCACGTATCGTCCAGCAAGCAGCAACCTCAGTTGGTGATTAATACATCCTCTATTCAACATCAGATTATTAATATAGATACTGATTATTCATTACAAAAGAAACAACAAAATACCTCGTCATTGTTAAAGTTTACGGTTGATAATATAGGTAATAAATACGCTACGCTTAATGATTATTATTTGAATATAACAGAAGCCGACGGTAATACATTTACTATCGAAGAGGAGGCGCTTGTAACAGATCAAATTAACACCTTTTTTCCTCCGCATTCAAAACGTGAGGTGTCCATTAATATTGGTCGCGTATTGTCTAAAGGCTTTAGTTTAGCCATTAACCCTGTGGTGCGGTAAATTTTATGAGCAAATTAATTCAACGATTGCTCCTAATGTGCTTATTACTCTCTTTTTCACTCATGGCTGAGGACGTAATATTAAACACCACTGGACGGGATATTAATCTACAAAGTTTATTTCGATTACAAGACAGTCTAATTGGTGATGTTGAATTAACGATAACAGCAGATCAAAAAATTGAACTGCCAGCCACATCAACTTTGGCGTTGTTGGCTGACACCCTTGTACCGGAAACGCTTGAGCTATTATCGACATTTCAGCATGATGATGTATTAAACCAAGCTGACTTTTCAAAGGCTGGGCTTAGTTTGACTTTTGACATGTCAACTTTTGAACTAATAATGCAAGCACCTATTGAGGCGCTTAAAATTAGCGGCCTATCGTTTGCTCCCAGCAAAAATACCCGTCGATATATAGAAGCGTCATCATTGAATGGTTATGTAAATCTCCACTTGTCTGCTACCAATACTTCGAATATTAGTGATGATAGCCAAAATTTTCTCGATTATAACCACCTTCTTGAAACTGGGCTTAATTACCGAAATGCCGTTTTGGAGTATGAGGCGGTTTACAATCATTTAGATGGTCAATCTGGAGAGTACTCTCGCCAAGGTACGCGTCTTAATATTGACTTTCCTAGCCAGGGTACTCGTATGGTTTTGGGGGATTTTTATAGTCGCCCCAGTGGTTTTCAGTCTGGTATTGATTTTCTTGGATTAGGGATTTCTCGTGACTTTTCACTTATTCCAACCAGAAATGTTAGGCCAACGGCTGCACGTCAATTCACTTTAGAACGAACATCTGAAGTTGATGTTTTAATCGATGGGGTGGTAGTAAAAAGGCTCAGCCTTGGTGCGGGTTCTTATAATCTTGAGGATATTCCTTTAGCCGAAGGCGTTAGTGATGTTGAGTTATTGATAACCGATCGTAATGGACGTCAAGAACGAATAAATTTTAGTATTGCCACGGGTATGGATCTGCTAAAACCTGGAGAATTTGAATATGCATTTAGTTCAGGAGTGACGAGTGATTTAGTTGAAGACAAGCTTAAATACGACCGCGATGCATTTGTTGTCGATGGTATGTTGGAGTACGGTCTCACGCCATCACTAACATTAGGCGTAAACATGCAGGCGGCACCTAAAATCTACCAACTGGGGCAACGGAGTTTGTTTGCTACAGGATTAGGTGTGTTTGATTTAAACCTTGCTTATAGTAACCAAGATTTAGTTGGCGAAGGAGCGGCTGCCAGTTTAGGGCTTGATGTCAGTTTCGAAGATGGCCCTGATAATTCTCAACTCAGTTTTTTTTATGAATATTTTTCTCAGTCATTTACTCGAGTCGATGATTTGTTTCAAAGATCTGATGATTCGGTTTTTAACCCTATAGATTTACTTTCTTCTTTAAATATTAACAAACATTTTTTCACCAGCCGTTATAGCCGATCAATCACTCAGGCTTTGCGAGTTAGCCTAACCTTTAACTATATTGATGTATATCAAAAGGAAGGTGATTATTGGACTATTAGCCCAGCACTTTCTGGTGATCTATTTGATACCTCAGCCACTTGGAGTGTTCGGTTAACACACAAAGATAATCAGGATGAAAGTAACGAATTTAATGCATTACTTACTCTAAGTTGGCCGTTTGGTTCATCTCGCGTGGTGAGTAGTTATAGCAGTGACTTAGAAGATTTAAAAACGGAATATAGTTATCTTAACGGCATCGGAAAAACAGGTGGGGTCAATATGTTTATCGGTGCACAGCGAACCAGTGATACAGATGCTAACCTAGAAGCGGGTATTGATTACTCTGCTAATCGGTATCAAGCCAACCTTCAACATACTAGCCGGTTTACCGACTTTACGAATAAGCAAAGTAGTCATTTTAGCCGAGCAGAACTTTCATCAGCATTAGTGTTTTCGGGTTCTCAATTTGCTTTAGGTAGACCTGTCGGAGATAGTTTTGCCATTATTCAACCGCACGCTAACTTAGCAAATAATCGTATTGATGTGGATATGTCAGATGAAGGGGCGAGAGTGCATAGTGACGGTGTAGGTGCAATGGTCGTTCCAGATCTTGTCGCATATAATGAGCAATTAATTTCCTATGATGTAACAGATTTACCTCCTGGTTACGATTTAGGTGAAGGGGTGTTCGCGCTCAATCCTGGATATAGACAAGGTTACTCACTAAAGGTGGGCTCTGATGCAATTATCACGGCTATGGGGTCAATTTTTGATAACAAAACGGGTGAACCTGTTAGTTTATTAGCGGGTAAAGCGATATCTCAAACAGATAGAAACTTTGAAGCATTAGACTTTTTTACTAATCGCAGCGGACGATTTGCGATTAGCGGCCTAAAACCTGGCACCTATTTACTCAAGCTAAATAGCGAATCAGTAGGTACATACGAGCTTATTATTAGCGATGAAAGTGGTGCATTACTTCGCTTAGGTAAGATTTATGTTGATTAACACGAGATGTATAACACACTCATCTCCTAGGAGGACATATGACTCAGACTAACTCTATCAAGTTGATTAAGACAAAACTTAAGAAGGTTTTCTGTCTGATCGCTATAATTATCGGTTCTAGTTTATTTACTATTAGCGCTTTTGCTGCTTGTGACGCTCGAGTGCAAAGTGTCAATTTAATGAGTTCAGGAGTTCAAAATCAATATGATGTGTTTGCGACAAGTACTTTTGGTTTAGTGCAGTCTTATGAGGTGAAAGTAAATTTTAGTGACCTCAATGAAGATTGCTCCTTGAGTTTAATGATTTCAACTGTCCAGCAAGGGTATGAACTTACAGGTCAAGGTGGCAATTTATTATCATTTACGCCATACCTTCAAACTTCCGGCAGTTTTATTCAAAATAGACACTGGTTTGCAGAGGTATCACCTAACCAATCTACTTTTCGATTTCAATTACGATTCCCGTCACAACAATTTGGAGCTGCTGGGGATTATTCAAATCAATTAATCGTTCAACTCATCCCAAGCCCAGAACAATCATCGATAGTTCTAGATGAACGTAACCAATTAATTTCATCTCGTATTCCACCTGTTGCGAGCATTAGCTTTTACGGCTTATCTCAAAGGCTTTACCCATTAGACCTTGGGCGATTAACAACAGGTAAAAAGGTAAACATCGATCCTAACTTGTATATTCGTAGTACTACAGGCTATGAAATTAGTTTCCGTTCAGATAATCAAGGTAAGTTAAGACACCAAAGTAAGCATGTACGCTGGGATGTTGACTACGAATTCAGTGTTGCTGGCAGTGTGATTGATTTTTCGGAAGCAGGTAATCAACTAATTGTTAATGCACCGCAAAACCCTAACGGTCAAAGAATTCCTATGACGATTCAAATAGGTGAAACAGAAAATAGGCCTGGTGGTGTGTATGAAGATGAGATTCATATCGATATCAGTGCATTAGGCCTCGGAGGTTTTTAATCTAAAGCTGCTTATTAAATAACATCGCTCTTTGGCGGAGGGGATCAGTAAGTCACTATTTTTTAAATCTGTTTTATCAGCAGCTAAAACAGATTTCAGCTATAGAAAAGAAGATGACTCAATTGAAACAAATAACGCTAAAATTACTCTCTACAATTTTATTTCATTGGAGGATTTTTTATATTGTATGTAGATGAACCTTTGCCCAATTCACCGCTTGGATACGGTTTTTAACCTCAGTTTTCTTGAATACCTTATAAAGATGAGATTTAACCGTGTGTTCACTCACAAATAGTGCGTTAGCAATATCAATGTTGGAGTTGCAGGTGGTGAGTAATTTCAGTACATCACGCTCACGGCGAGTGAGAGAGACGGGTTGTTGTTCTGGAGGGAGTTCATCCTTTCGGTAGTGTTGCAGTAACTCGCTCATCATTGTTCTTGGTAACCAACATTCACCCGCGAGAATTTTTCGCATTCCACGCTCCAATAAATCCAGTGAGCATGATTTGGGGAAAACACCGCAACAATTTGGCCAATCGAGTAAATCTCGCTTTTTGAAGTTTTGAGCAGTATTCAGTAAAACGGTATGCACTTGGTTAATATCTTCATTAAATAAGCTATCCCAACAACTTTCATCAATATTCGGTAAGTCAGCGACATCAACAAGTAATAATGGATTTGATGTGTTTTCGAGGTGAGATAGATCTCTTTCACTGCTAATGAATAGGGTCTCACAACCTAAATTTGTTTTTAGAAAATCAGAAATAGCTCGACTCTGAATAGACAACTTCATGACTAAAAATAGAGTTTGTTTAAACATAATGAATCATTTCCTTTTCATCACCGTGGTGTATTAGAGGATCATATCTAACTCCGAATCTACCATTTAAATTAGCACACATGGTCTATTTCTGCCATATTTTGAAAAATGATGACCTGATATAGATAGGTTGTTAATTTCTACTCTTAAAAATCTTATCAAGTTAAATAATTGTCAATGCTAGTGTATCATCATGATTTTATTGCTTATTATTGAATAATGTTTTGAGAAATTATCGTGTCTTAATTGATAGTGAATGTGTAACTGTTCATTTAGCGTTACAATAAATCACACTTTATTAGTAAGGATATTAATCTTGTTGGTTCGCAGCTTAAAAATAATGATGCTTTTGCTTCTGTCTATGAGTGCATACTCAGTGACGGCGGATGAGCATGAGCAGTCGGTTATTTTTAGTGATTAAACGTTAGCTGATTGTTTTATCATTAAGTTTAATGTTGCTTGGTGCCCGAAGCTGTCAATCATGAGCGCAAGATGTACTCAGCGAGGTGATAGTTTGATAATGTGGAAGTTGTTTATGTTAATTTTGATAGCCATTACACCACAAGAGTCTATTAGTGGATAAAACCTAGAAGGTATATTGAGTTAGATGTGACCGCTATGACCCGAATTGGTATTCAGCGCCACTACGGCTGTAGTGCAAGCAGTTAAGTGTTTTGGAGAATAAATAACTTGTATAAATAAGCCCACTTGATTGTGGGCTTATTTTTGAGCGTCTAAGAATAAAGCAAGCTTAATCAGTAGGCTTTTACTATTGATAATAACTGCGGTAAAAATTCATTATCTAATTTGGCAATCTCGGCTTGCTCACTTAACACATCATGTAAAATTTCATGGGTAGTAAGCGGGTTTGCTAATACGACCCTAAATACGGTGACGATTTCACGGTGGTATTTAGCCGGTTTTATTCTGGTGCGTGAGACAAATGATTTACCTTGTTCACGTTGGTGCTTTTGAATAAAGCGGGTTAAGCGGTCAAGCAGGTAATTACAGCGCTCTACAGTATTTATATCATCATTAGCTAATGCTTTATCAATTGTTAGTTGAACAGTCTTAGGCACGTAACGGTAGGTCAAAATACATAATTCAGGCTCTGTGATGAGCTCAAAATTTTCATCTGCAGCAATGTGCGATGCGAAATAACGGGCCATTTCTAGACCGTTGTTGATTAAAATCTCATAACCGTCACCACCGATGATCTGTAAACAAGCATGCACTAGCATTGCCATGCCAGGTCGTGAGCCTTCGAGGGTTTGACTACCTAAATCTTTAGAGCCTACTCGCAAAATATACTCGGCATGATGAGCAATGGCATGTGCAAGCTCTGGGTCTTTAAATAACACCATGCCCGCACCCATAGGCACGTACATTTGTTTATGGGCATCAATAGTGACCGAGTCGGCTAATTCAATGCCATCGAGTAAATAGCGGTATTTGTTCGACAGTAAACTGGCCCCGCCCCAAGCTGCATCAACATGAAAGTGGCATTGGAGTTCAGTGGCGAGTTTTGACAGTTCAACTAGTGGGTCGATATTACCGGTTTCGGTGGTGCCAGCAACACCGACAATGGCCATTACCTTAATATTGTCATCGGCGAGCTTTAATGCGGTTTGACGCATGGCCGCTACATCGACTTTATTGTCCGCAGTGGTGGGGATACTGATGATGTTGTCTCGACCAATACCCAGTAAGTCAGCGGTTTTACCAATTGAGTAATGGCCGCGCTCAGACACTAAGATGGCTAAATCGTCATATCCATAGTGTTTCAGTGCTTTAGGTAATCCTTCACGGTTAATGCCTTTAAAATTACCATCAGCTTTTAGTAACTGGTTTCGTGCTATCCATAATGCGGTGATATTGGCCACCGTGCCACCAGAGCAAAATGCGCCAAGGGAGTAGTTAGCGCTGTGCATCCATTGCTCATAAAAGTCAGTGTCTTGGCTGTAAATTAAGTGGTGCATCATCCCCAGCACTTGGCGCTCTAATGGAGTGAATGCTTTAGATGTTTCGATTTTGACTAAGTTCTGATTCAAGCCCACCATCATTTTAGATAAGGGTAAAACAAAGTAGGGCAGCGCTGATGTCATATGACCGATGAAGCTCGGCGCCGAGGTATGCACCGAGTGTGCTACCAGATTTTGCATTATTTCGTCAGTATAATCAGATACAAAACGAGGCGAATCAGGAATTTGAAACGCTTTAAAGTCAGTTTCAATAAGTGATAATGGCTTTTCTAATGCAGCAATACTCTTACCTAAAAAGCCCGCTAAGTCTTCAGAAAGTTTCTGCTCGATAATGCTTAAGGTTGAGTCGGCGTCTTCAGGTACGGTAAAAATACGCAGAAGACTTGCCTCTGATGCTTGTGCTATGCGGTCGTGTTTGGTCATTAACTGGTGCCATCATTTTTATTCTTGGGCCAATAATGTGCTAAATATATTGATATAAGCGCTTTCATGGCCATTATGAGGGCTAACTTTACTGCAAGGATTATTTCGCAGCAAGTTTTTAACTCAAACTGACTATTTACTCAGCGACAACTGATAAATTGCGGCGATATTCTGCGCAGTATTCGCCAGGTTGTCATGGGCGTTAGCCAGAATATCATCCAGTGGTGCTAATGACGGAATAATAGGAAATATCGCTGTCATGCCTTTTTCTAAAATAAGCTCGGCGCCATCACCAAAGCAGCCAGCAATGCCAATGACAGGTACGTCTTGATGTATACCTTGTTGCAGCACACCCATTGGGGTTTTACCGCCTAATGTCTGGCTGTCCATGCGTCCTTCACCTGTGATGACGAGATCGGCGTCAGCGATAGCATCTGCAAGCTTCACCGTGTCAATGACGATATCGACCCCCGGCTTTAGCTTGGCATTGAGTAGTGTCATCACCCCATAGCCCATACCGCCGGCCGCGCCTGCGCCAGGAAACTCAGCGAGCTCAGTTGTCGTTGTAAGTGAATGAGTTGCACAAACCACCTTGGCAAAGTGAGCTAATGCAGCATCAAGTTCTGTAACCATCTGCTCATCAGCGCCTTTTTGAGGACCAAAAACAGCGGATGCGCCATTAGGGCCGCATAGCGGATTATCTACATCACAGGCCACCTCAATTTTACATCGCGCCAGTAACGGGTGAGCTGATGTGTTATCAATTTTTGCAAGCTCGGTTAACCCCAAGGCGCCATAACAAATAGGCTTATTTTGTGCTGTAAGTAAGGTAAAACCTAACGCCTGGGCCATACCTGCACCGGCATCGTTTGTCGCACTGCCACCTAAACCTAAAATAATATGTTTTATACCTCGGTCTAAAGCGTCTTTTATTAGTTCACCCGTGCCATAACTTGTCATTAGCATAGGGTTACGGTTAGCACGTTCCACGTAATCTAGGCCAGATGCTGCGGCCATCTCAATCACAGCGGTCGCAGTTTGAGCATCTTGATTAATGATGCCGTAATGAGCGTTTACAGGAGTGCCTTCGGGGCCTGTGACTTGCAAGCTGATAATTTCCCCTTGGGTTGCATCAACCATAGCCTGCACCGTACCTTCGCCACCATCGGCCATAGGCACCTTACAATACTGAGCATCAGGAAATACTCGCTTAAAGCCTGCTTCAATGGCATTGGCAACACCTAAGGCGCTGAGGCTTTCTTTGAAGGAGTCTGGTGCAATAACAATTTTCATCGTTCGCTTCCCTTTAGTCATTTGCTGATTGAAATATAAGCGTGTGGTTATGAATAAATTAGCAGTAAATGCATGTTTGATAAATGTTTAAAACGAAGCAGCTATTGAAAAATTTTATTATTGCTATTGGATAAGTGGATATTAGCCATAAAGCTGGCTTTGATAGGGGCAGGACTTGGGGATAGGACTTAGGCCAGGAGTAAAAATGAAAATGGGCATTCATCGAATAATGAATGCCCATAAATAGGTAATTCAGCTGAAAACCACCAAAGCGTAGGTGAAGGTTAGGCTAGGGTGATTTTGTTAAATATTTGAAATAACCAATAGGCGAATAAACCGTAACTGGTTAATAGCGTCAAAATGATAGATAGCTTCGCAATAGGTGCTACGGCTGTTTGTTTTAGGGCTAAATGACACAACACAATAGAAAATAAGCTAATTGGCGCAATAATAATACTTAAAGGCAAAATAATAATAGCCCCTGTTAGTAGTATTAACGCTGATTGCATGCATGGTACTTTTTTATTGGTTAACAACAGTGGCACTAACGCCGCACCAAAGCCCAATAACACAGCGCCCAAATATAAAATAAACTGTGCTAAAGACTGATACTCGGCAATAAAGCCAATGAGTGCAATTAACGGAAACACTAAGCTCAGTGTGACATGCTTTTGGCTAACGCTTTTTTGCACGTATAAACCTGCAAAATAGCAGCTAGCTTGCGCTATAGCATTAACGCAAGTAAAGGCCATTAAACCAATGAAGATAAGAATGCTGTTATTGGTCATCGTGGTTGAACTAGCGGCAAATGCCGGAGATGCAACCAGTGAGCTAAGCAGAATAATTGATGTTTTTTGCATAATAATTTGGCTATTTCTACTGTGTAAAATCAAAGATAGTGGTGCTAGATAGTGAATTTTAATCGACTATTGCAGTAATAGCTTTTGTTAATTTAGGAATAGCAGATTATTTGTAGTTTATTGATAGTTACTGCACAAAACGTTAAATTTATCGCAAAAAAAAGCCTGCTATATTGCGATAGCAGGCTGGTATTTTTTACTTAGTTTTATAATTTGTAATTTACACTTAACATAATCATATGTGCAGTGTAGTCATGGCTATTACTGCCAAAACTCATTACATTCCAAATGGTATCTGGTTGGATATCATTGGCTGCATCATTATCTAAGTACTTTTCAATTTTGTAGTCTAAACGGACAGCCATTTTGTCAGTGGCTTGGTATTGACCATATAAATTGACGTTGTGCACTTTAGCAAAGTAGTCACCGTAGTTGCCAGTAACATTTTGGCGAACTTGAGTCGTACTGTCAGATTCTGAATAGGTGTAATCTAAACCTAAACGTAAACGGCTATCCATTAAGTTGTTGTAACTTAAATTTGCACCGACAACATCGATAGTATCTTCGATATCCGCTTCCCAAGTTGGACCTGAGAATGTGCTACTACCCGCTTGTTGTGACTCAATGATTTGATAATTATAAAATGCATTTAGCATCACATCTTTATTAAACATGTAGTTGAAATTGATATCGTAACTGGTGTCTTTCGACTCAGTTAGGCCAATTTCAGTGTCTGTATAATCATCAAGTGCGTAACGCGCGCCAAAATCGATGGCTAATGCTTCGAGAGGGCTATAGCTCACTCGCGCTTCAACCATACTACGGTCACGATCAGCAATGTAGTACTTGCGTAATAAGTCGTTATTTTCTGAAGAGGTCCACTCAGACGCTTGGTAATCAGAACCATCACGGCTGCCAAAGCTACCTTTAACCCACATGTCCCATTTATCAAAACTGTTTAAACGGTAACGGGCCCAAACTGTGCTTTCTTCAGTGACTTCACGCTCTGAATAACTACGCTCATCACGGTTATAATCAACTCCTGCATCAAGCTTCATTCCGCGAGTAATGCGGTAATCTGCAGCAATCTTAGCTCTATGAGTCGTTTGATCGTATGGCGTGTTATAAGCCACTTGACCGTTGACATCATTGATGCTGATTTGAGTCCACTCTTCGATGTTGGTGTTGTTGTCGCGATCTGAGTAGTCGTAGCTACCAGTAACACGAACTTCACGGTTGATACGCTTAGCTGCTTTTAACGTTAAGCCGGTGATATCAACTTTGGCATCAATTGATTCCGTTGGTACGCTGTAACCATAGCCTGAGGTGACTAAATCTTGATCTTGAGTCATTTGACCAAACATCAAACGGCCACTGATAGCTGCGCCATTTTCATTGTATTGACCTAATAACGACACAATATGTGATTCGTTGTCAGGGTCTAATGACATATAACCACGGGTTTGGCCACCAAACGTTGGGTTAAAGGCATTGTCATAGCTTAACTGGGCATTATCATTTTTAAAGATAGAACCGTCATAGTTAAGGCTAGTGAACCAGTTAGCGCCTCTAAATTTAATACCCGCATTGATGGTATCAGTGGTGTAATCAACAGGCTCTGCAATCATCATAGATTGATTGAAAAAGCTACCCGATGCCGTTTTGGTGCCGGTTTTTTCTTCACGTTGATAATTCACATAAGTAGTGAATAGTGACTCAGTTTGATATTCAAACCCTAAACCTGCACGTTCACGTTTAAGTGATAATTCAAACGGGTTTAAGCTGTTACCAAGCTCAGTCATACCGTCAGTCGTACCTGCTGTCACCCAGCCGTCAGGCAAGGTTAAATCGTTACCACCAATACCACTGTATGGAGACATCACGGTATTAGATCTATAAGTAGCAATTGAGCGATAATTAAGGTTGAAGTTATATTGGCCTAATTTGCCAACATTCACATCTAAACGGCCATTGTCTAACCCTAAATCGGTGGCTTCAACTTTAGCGCGGTAGCCCGATTTACCAATATAGTTAATATCAGCATCAACTTTGGGAGCAAACTCGTTGCTGCTGCCAAATGCATTGGCAGAGTGAATATCATCTTCGCTGTTATACGCAACGCCTACACCCACACTACCGGTTACGCCAGTTTCTACAGCACAACCTTTACAAACCCACTTGTCATATTTGACTTTGTCTGTATTGGCATTACCGACACCGTAGCCATCAGCGGCCATTGCAAAACCTGCATTGGCTACTAGCGCTAAGGTGATTAAGTTCAGTTTAAATTTCATAGTCGTACATCCTTAACGCTGAAGTAATTTGCCAGAAGGGTGGTTTGAACCATGTACTTGGCTATGACAATTTAAACAACTGCGGCCACCAGTAAAGGCATTATCACCAACATTAGAACCCATTCCTGTGTTGCCTAAGTAAGCATTGCTAGCATGACCATCGCTGGCATGACATTGCTGACATAGCTGAGGAGCACGAGTTTTTAGCATTCCTTCGTTAACTGAACCATGTGGGTTATGACAACTTACACAGTTTTCTGTCACTGGTGCGTGTTCCCAAAGTTTTGGACCACGTTTTTCAGCATGACATGAGTAACATGTTTCATTGACACTTGGTTTAACAAGATCTGAATCAGCCATGCTGCCATGTGGGTTGTGACAATCACTACAGGTCATTTGGTCAAACTTCATTGGATGACTTGAGCGTTTGTTCATGTCGGTTTTAACTTTAACATGACAACTAGTACAGACTTCCATTTCAGTCTTTTTAGACAAAATAGGGTCATTTGCAGTATGAACATTATGACAAGATGCACAAGCAACATCAGCATTATCATGATGGCTAGTGTTCCAAGACATACGCTTGTCGTCTAAGTGACAGCCCATACAAACACTGTTTTGCTTTTCAGGTGCTAAGGTTGAGTTAGGGCCAAAAGCAATCATTGGCTCATTACCACCACGGTTATGCTTACCCATTGGGCCATGACACGCTTCACATTGAAGGCCAGCCATTGGGCTTTTTGATGAGTCAATTGCGCCATGAACACCTTTAAAGATATCCATTACTTTTTCTGAACGCTTATGACACATTAAGCATGAGTCAGCGCCTTTAGGTGAATAACTACCTTCTTCGAACTTTTTATCAAGTACGGCTTCAACTTCGTCAGGTGTCATTTTTGCATCCCACTTCGACGCATAAGCCGAGTGAGACATCCCAAGCGATAGCAAAACAACTGCCATAAATGTCGGGATTAAAGTGTTTAATTTCATTTTGATTTTCATAGTGAGGCTTCCCAATCTATCCATGATGTTGATGTGATTTATGTAATCTAAGGGAGAAGCAAGCTTCTCCCTTAAGGGTAAATTACATCTTCACCGCGGTGTGATCGAAAATAGTAGGTGCGTGACAGAATAAACAGGTTTCTGACTGCGCAGCTTGATTCGCTTCAACATAATCACCTTCAATGATAGAACCTGAGTTTTCTAAAAACTCGATGCTATGTTTCTTCAGGATGCTAATATCGTCATCAGAATCTAAGCTGTGGCATGAAATACATGTTGCAGCTATAGGTGTAGTGTACTCTTCACTAGGTGCATTACTTGATGCAATGGCACCTTTTAACTTGAATGCATCAAGATTAAAGTCGTTATGGCACTGAGCACAATCTGTGATGATACCTTCATCATTATGGCGAGCATGTAGTTTTAACTCAAATGCGCCCACTGGACTCCAACTAGTTCCATCTGGCGTATGACAAGCCACACATGCATCAACACCTACGATAACTTCACCGTCAGCATTCTCTCGACCTAACTGTTCGGTCATTACGAAACCTGCATGATTGCCTTTATGAATCTCGAAAGTTTCACCGTGACAGTTTTCGCAAGTATTAAATGCTACAGAGTCAGTGTGACGCATGCTAGGTGCTTCGCCTGAGAAAGTACCAAAAGTCATGTCTGCTTTCATGCTAGTAGTCATGACATCATCACCACACGCAACAGCAGCAGTACCATCGTTACACATTTCTAAACCAATAAAACTGAATGCTGTATCTGTATCTTGAATGCCAGCAGGTGAATAAACACCAAATGGTAAAGAAGGGATTGTGTATTCAAAGTTGCCATCGACAATTGTTACACCATCTTTTAACTCACCAATGCTCACTAAATCCTCAGCAACTTTAGCTAAGTCTGTACCTGGACTATTTGTATAACCCATTACAGGGAAGTTAGGGCCTACATTGGTAATAGTTTCAAGACGTTGGATTTTACTGACTAAATCCGTTACATCCATTGCTACGCCTGACGCATCAGTAATAGAAACAGAAATCGTCGCTGATTTATCTTCATTAACAGTCAGGGTTGAATTCATGCCATACATATCGATAAAGGCTTTCTTCTCTACAAAACCACCAGTATGAATTTCTTCAGTCCAGCTGGCATTGTGACATGCGATACAGTTTGAATTATCAGACTGTTGTGGGTGACCTTGGCCTGCTTCGAAGTCGATGCCAGTGTGACAACTCGAACAAGTTTCCATGGTTGGAATACGTGTCCAGTTACCCCATTCAGGTAACTTTTCTGATTCTACGTGACATGATTGGCAATTATCTTGAACTATGGCGTGAGCTGTTTCGGCGGTATTATCATTATGGCCCCAAGCTTTGTTTGAGTTGTGAACGTTATGCACTAAGTGAGCAAAGGCAACTTCAGGTTTACCACGACCGTCAGCCCACTCTTGGGTATGACAAGTAATACAGGTTTCTGCTGTCGTTGCTTGATGGTAAATAGTTTCACCTTCAGCATGACAAGCTGTACAGACTTCATGTGAAACAATATTTTTAGTATATTTAGCTTCATAGCCTTCGCCATCAAAATCAGCAACGATTTCACTTACCGGAACGGGCGTTACGCCGTCAAGTAGGGTAGAGGCTTTTGATACAACGTTGAAACGTTGGGTTAAATCAGCATTAAATGTGTCAGTGTCAAAGCTGTCGAAGGTAAATTCGTAACTACCATTTTTGTTATCCACAAAAGTCGATGTAGAACCTAGCTTCTGCCAATTAGCACTATTACCGGCGCCAGTGGCTCCGGCTGGGATTAACTGTGCAGAATTTTTAATTGAAATATCTTTTAAACCAACAACAACTAAATCTTCTTCGTTGGTTGCGAATACTTCAACGATAGGCATACCATCTTCATAAGTCACCTTAGTGACATCAAGATTAAGTTGTGCAATCGTTTCAGCTGGTTCACCGCCTGGAAGGCCTGGGATACCAGGCTTGCCATCATCTCCGTCACTGCCACAGCCGCTTAAGGCCACGCTTACTGCACTTGCTACGAGCATTAGTGCTAATTTGGAATTTTTCTTGTTCATCATTTGTCCCTGCATCAATAAGACATTGCTAATTTTGACTTAGCTTTTGCGCTACATAGATACTTAGTCTATTGAGTCAATTTAGCTTTTTTGGATTTTAAATTCATTAATATAAGATTAATCCACAATTAGAGAAAAATCTTTATATGTCGACTGAGACTGTGAAGCGGATCAGTCTATTTATAAATAGGTACATATTTTGTGAAAAATCAATTTTAATATTTTTTA
The DNA here is from genome assembly GCF_041469265.1 of Shewanella sp. 10N.286.51.B2. NCBI lineage: Bacteria > Pseudomonadati > Pseudomonadota > Gammaproteobacteria > Alteromonadales > Shewanellaceae > Shewanella > Shewanella sp. 10N.286.51.B2. The sequence goes on along the minus strand of NZ_JBFRKH010000029.1, from coordinate 80,200 downwards.
AATAAAAAGAGCCGCACAGGTGCGACTCTTTTTTATTTTAGCAAATATTAATTACCACCCCAGTTAGAGTGAGCTTCTAAAATTTGCGTATCTTTATGACAAGTTGAGCATTGCTCTTTACCTTCATAAAGCACATCATAATCAGCTGCAGGTACACCAACCTGGTCAATACTACCCACAACACCGCCATTGGTTTCGATGTGACCGATTGTAGCCTCATTTAAGCCATAATTGTGACAGCTCAAACATGCTGCGGTTTGTGGCGACACTAAAAGTTGGCCTACATCATCTGTGCCAAATGCGACAGGAGTATCTGTTGGCTTGATGTTTTGAATAGAGAAACCGTCATCACCGTGACACGCTTGACATTCTGTTTTCTTAAAGAATAAGTCACCGCCAGCGTCATTAACGTAATGCTTACTATGCGCTACATAAGCAAGGTTTGATGTCATTCCAGAACGATTTACTCGGGTTCCATTGTGACAAGTTGCACAACCATCAATGTCGTTTGAGTATCTATGGTGGATTTCTGTTGTGTGACATTGCTGGCAATCTGTCATTTCTGCATGTTGTTTACGTGGAGACTCTTCAACAACGCTTCCATCTTGCTCAAAGTAGAAGGTATTTGAAGAGATATAACCTTCACCTTGTTCATCATTGTTTTCATCACAATCAGCAATAACGCCTCTGTAAGAACAAACTTGTAACTGGCTGCTTAAAGCAATTGTTGCATCAGCATCAATTAACGTTGTGATATCAATATCTGTTGCGTTAAATGTTGATGAGATAGAGCCATCTGCTTGTTCTGTGAACTCGGATGTTTTTTGACTAGTAACTAGGAAGTCATTATCAGTTACACCATTAATCGCAATAGAGCTTTTAGAAGATAACTGTGCCAAAGCCACTAACTCTTCACCATTCATAGCAGTGAAGTTTGTAGTGATTTGTGAACCATCTGTAGCAACGTTAATGCTGTTAAATTTAACAGATATAGTCGCACCTAGGTGATTGCTGTTTAAAGCGTAATGTGCTTCAGATGCACCACGTGCAAATGATTCATCAGTATGACAACTAATACAGTTCTGACCTGCTCTGTGAGCCATTGGAACGCCTGCCGCTTCTGCTGCTGGGCCAGGGGTGTGACAGCTCCAACATGCAGTGGCATCAACATCAGCTTTCCAGCTATCGGTTAAGTTGAAGTCTTCATTTGGATTATGACAAGTCAAACAGTTTGACGTCATTTGAGGATAAACACCCTCATCCGAGAAGTTAGCCGTAGTATGAATACTATGAACCATACCTTTAATAGAGCCATCAAACTCGTACGCTTCACCAATTACATTGCCGTCAGCATCTTTGTCTTCTTTAATGTAACTGTTGTAATCGGTATGACAGAAAGAACAAGCTTCTTCCGTTACGTGCTTACTGCCATGCATAGCAAGCTCACCATCTTGGCCGGCTCTATGACATGTTTGACAATCAGAGTTTGCCAAAATTTGTAACGGTTTTTCAGCAGCAACATCAGTTGCTGGAATCCAATAAAAGAAGCTGTTATTGACGAGAGTCATTGACTGGTTGTTACTTGTCTTAATAGACATGTAAACACCATTAGTTGTATCAGCAACATAATCATATTTATCTAGGGTATCGATGGCTTTATCGAGAGTGACAGAATAGCTACCATCTTTGTTATCGATAAAACAGTCAGTACAATCAACGTTTCCAGAATAAGAACTAGAACCTGTGAAATAACCGTCACCTTTGTCTTTATTGAAGTAGCTTAACCAAATTTGTCTATCTGGGCTTGGATTAACAATTTCATCCTCACCAATTTCATCAGCTGTTCCCACACGACCAAAAGTGATGGTTGCTACGTCAGCTATTGTCAAACCAGTTACGGCTACACCATTCGGATCTGATAATTTGAAGTCTACAGATAAGAAGTTGTTTTCATCAACGCTAGCTGAAGTAATAGTGCTTGTTAGCGATGAAACAGAACCAATCGGTTTGCCGACTACTCCATCTTCACCGTCTTTACCATCACTTCCGTCACTGCCACAGCCAGTCAATGCAAAAGCTAATAGCCCCGCACTGAATACCGCTTTAGCAGTCGTATTTAAATTAAATTTATTCATCATTTTTCCCTGCAAGAGATTTATTTTCACTTGATCCTTCATCATAAAATCAAGCGTATGGATACTATCCAAACTTATTCGAAATAAGCTGTACTATTTTAACCACTTGTCTACGTCGCCACCGTGATTAAGATCTTACTATTCCGAAAGGAGTACTTCTAAATACTGCAATTTACAACTCGTTGTTTTTAAGTTGTTAAACTGCCGATAATCAGTAGTTGCTCTCTGTGGGTGTTTTTTGTTGATTGACGCCAAAAACCCAGTTTGGTATCCAATTTCAGTAAGCCCTAATGTCTGCAATGATTTTGGTAATGTATTATTCACTACTAAATAGATTGCTAAAATTGCCATTACTAATAATAAGTGATTTTTGTGAAAGATGGGTTAAAACCTGAGCAAATTGTGTGTTTTTTGATGATTAAAGACTGATTTTGGTTAAAAGTGTGATCGTGATCTTATTGTGGTTGATGTGCATTATCACTTGGTCAAATAATTTTGCTGAGTGCGAGGTTTTGGCTGTTAATTTTAGCTGACAAGTTGCTGTATATTGTGTTGTGTATTGGTAAGCTCGAATTGAATTGGCACTTTGCAGGTGCTGTATACTTAAATCAGTTAAATAATGAGCTAATTTAACCGGGATCGAGTAAAGCTTGTGCAGTCGAGCGCTTTGTTGATAAAAGTGAGCGAATTTAACTTGAACATGGTCAGTGCTTAGTGGATAATCCTGTTGTTCTCGTTAAGCAGGACTAATTTTAGATGTTTAAGATAATTAGATATTTAACCTTATTTGCTTAATTAGAAATCAATGGTGACCTTAGGGTCCCCCCGCAATGATAACTTGTGAACTCGGCCAGGCCTGGAAGGGAGCAACCGCAGCAAGTGACTCGTGTGCCGGGGTGTGGCTCTAGGGGAACCTCCAATACTCCTAGTATTTCATTCAAAAACTCTCTAAACACCTTACTTTACTTAAAATAACGTTTTTTATCAGCGTTTATGTTGAGTGTTTCTTTAGTAAACCAACCTAGCCATTTAAAATTTTTGCGCATTAGATGTTTGGCATTTTCTTGATAGCAGGCTCTTTAGCTGCGCTTTCTGCATCTTCCACTAACTTTTTATGAAGGTTGGCTTTTAAAAACTGTCGTGACTTTTCAAGTGCGCTATGGATCTCGTTTTTCATCTGTTGCAGTTCTGCATAATCTTCAAAAAAATAAGTATCAACGAGGTGTCTTATGTAGCGAACTGGAAGTTGATTTAAGGTAACGCAGCATAAATCAGCTAAATACTCCTCTGGTAGCTCTTCGAGTAAGCCTTCGTCTCTTAATATTTCCATTAAAAGCACTTCATAGTAATTACGAATATCAACTTGCATCCTTGACTCCCTATAGAATGAAATTTAACTTGTTTATCTGATTATCATTAGTGTGCTACCAGATTGCCTTGGCTGCAATAAAAAGTTGGCTATGTCTTTGAGTTAGTGCTTGCTCGTTGCGGCTGTAACCGCCTCCGATCACCGCTGCAATCGGGATTTCTGCCTGCTTAGCTTGCTGTAAAATAAATGTATCTCGGGCCAATATGCCTTTGGTTGATATGTCTAAATAGCCTAAATCATCATCTTGGTGAATATCAACGCCGGCATCGTAAAGGATAAGGTCTGGCTGATGGATGCTTATAAGGTATGGGATCACTTGTTTGATAACCGATAAGTATTCATCGTCGAGAGTGTGTTTATCAAATTCTATATCGTGATGGGAGCGTTGCTTTCTAAATGGGAAGTTTTTTTGGCAATGAAGCGAGCAAGTTATTATGTTGTCTTGGGTTTGAGACAATGCCGCAGTGCCATCGCCTTGATGTACGTCACAATCGATAATAAGCACTTTCGTGGCTTTTTGCTTAATAAGCATTTGCTTGGCTGCAATCATTAAATCGTTAAAGACACAGAAACCACTGCCAAAGTCATAATGAGCATGATGATAGCCACCACTTAAATGTAGGGCAATACCATGGTCAATTGCCAAATTAGCGCTTAGCACTGTGCCATTGACCGCGTGAAGGGTGCGGTTAACCAGTGATTCGCTCCAAGGAAAACCGATACGGCGCAGCACTTTATTAGTAAGGGTGTTATTGATAAAGCCATCAACATAGTCATTTTGATGGGTTTGTTTTAACACTTCAATATCTATGGGGCTTGGCTGATGAAAATCTTGCGGGATAGCGAGACCTTGTTCAAGTAAATATTGCTGTAAACGTTGATATTTACTGGTAGGAAACCGATGCTTTTTAGGTAACGCCAGCTTGGAGTAGCTGGCGTGATAAACGAGTGGAATAGTCATTAAAGCTGTTTAATAGCCCAACTCATGAACTCTTTGCGTGTTTGCTCATCAGCTTGTAACCACCAATATTGCAGCATTTGCTCAGGATGAGTTGCCGCTTTATCTGTTACAGCCGATGTCGTTGCGGAAGCTGTCGCAGTTTGAGTCACAGGTGTGCTAGCAACTACTGCGGTCGAGGTCACGGCCGCTGTTGTGGCAGTTGCAGTGTTTACTGCGGCTGGAGCGACATTGCTACTGGTTGCAGAAGCTGCTAATGCGTCAATATCATCACCTTTATTACTGCCAAATAACCCGCCTAAAAATGAACCTTCTTCAAAATCGGTTTGGGTAATTGTGTAATCGACTTTGCCATTATCTTGGCGTGAGATAATCACTTGGGGATCTTTAGCAAAGCTTTTAGGGCGTTTTACAAATTCTCCGTCTGCGGGCTTAAGAAAATACTCATGATCGCCATCGACTATAATAGTGACAATAAAAGGCGCTGATTTTATAAAGCTTTGGCTATCGCTGAAGTCATCTTCAATCATATCGTGGTAACGGATGGCTATTTTATGGGAGCCATTACTAAGGTCTAGATCTGATTTATGGGTAAACTTATTGGTATCAATTTCTTTGCCATCCAATGCTAAATACTCAAACGACATTGGAATGGTTAAATTTGCCGCTAAAGCTGATGTTGATGTAGCTAAAGCAAGTAAAGTGGCACTTAGCGTTCGGGTAAAATTCATTGTTGCTCCTTAACGATTTAAATTTCTATTAGGTCGTTCAAACATCTGGATTCTTTCCTCTATATAACTAATTGCTTGACGACATTTTCCTAAGCGTCGATGTAGAGAGAGAATTTCATTTTGTAATCTGATTTTGTCAGTACTATGACAGTTTGCAAGTGCAGATTCCATTTCTGCTATTTTTTGTTCAAAGGTTGTAGCCCAATTCAAATGTTTGTTCAGCTCTTGATAAATTTGGTGGCTGTTTTTCATTACATTACTGGCTATCCAGCCAAAGCCACTGTCTGAATGTTGTTGCTGTTGTTTTTTTGCATAGCGTGCACGGCTATTGTCACGTTTTTGCTTTTCAGTATTCACATTCAGGTTGGTGGTCACTAAGGCTCGTCTTAATGCGGTAAAGCGATCTTGAATGCGCTGGCAGCTAAGCTCAATGATTCTGACATCAAGTTTGAAAGAAAGTTGCTTTTCTAATTGCTGAATGTCTTTTTTTAATTGGGCAATACAAGGGCTTAATTGGGCACCTTGTTGAATAAATAATTGTGAATTAAATCGTTCAATATCTTGCAGCATTTTCTTTTGTTGCGCAGGTAATTGCTGATCGTGATGTAAGGCATCTTGTTCTAATGAACTGAGCTGCTGTTTTAATTGGTAAATGAGTTGGTTGGTGTTTCTCATAGCCAAGCCGTCCAAGCTAAATGTGCTGCAATGGATAATACAGTAATGATAAATAGCGGTTTGATAAAGGGAATACCAAATCTTATAGCAGATTTAGCCCCAATAAATGATCCCGCCATCATACAAACACCGATCCACAAACCTAATATCCAATCCACTTCGCCTAATAAGGCAAAAATGACTAATGCGGTAACATTACTCACTGAGGTCATTAGCCTTGCTAAGGCGCAGCTGTTTAATAATGGCAGCTTATGCAGCCTGATGCTGGATACTGTCCAAAATGCGCCAATACCGGGGCCTGCAAAACCATCATAAGCACCTAAGGTCATTCCTTGCACTATTTGTTTGTTTTGAGATGGCAACCCGGTGGGTTGATTGATGATAGTTTCGCCCATCGCTTTGGGACTTATAAGGGTGTAGATTGCAATCCCGATAATGATCAGCGGTAAGATTTTTTCGAGCCAAGCAGCATCAATAAAATAAACTAAAAAACTGCCGATGATGGCACCTATAAAGGTCGTCAAAAATGCAGCCCGCCAGAAGGAAGGTTTAATGAGTTGTTGTTTGTAGTAGGTATAACCTGCAGTAATAGAGCCGAAACAGGCTGCGAGCTTATTGGTACCCAATGCTAAATGGGGTGGAACGCCCATCGTTAGCAGTGCAGGGATAGAAAGCAAACCGCCACCGCCAACAACGGCATCTATAAAACCTGCAACAACACCAATTATCGCCAGAATGACCCAATGACTAGGGTCTAACAAAAATTCCAAAAAAATACCTATTCAATAACTTTACGAAATGGCGGTAGGGCATCGAGTAATGATTTACCGTAACGCTTGGTAATTAGGCGGCGGTCTAAAATAGTCACTCGGCCATAATCGTCTTCTTTGCGCAGTAATCTACCACAACTTTGGATTAATTTACGTGACGCATCTGGAATGGTTAATTGTAGGAAAGGGTTGCCACCTTTGCTTTTTATATATTCCGCATGTGCTTGTTCAACTGGTGATGTCGGCACTGCAAAGGGCAGTTTGGTGACAATCAGGTTGGTAAGGTAATCCCCAGGTAAATCTAATCCTTCTGAAAAACTGCCTGTGCCAAAGATAATACTGGCTTTTCCGGCATCACAACGGGCTTTATGTTGAGTTAGCACCTGTTGTCTTGGCATAGTTCCTTGAACAAATAACTGCTCTTTAGGCATTTTACCAATAATTTGATCTGTCACCTTTTCCATTTGCCAATAAGAGGCAAACAGCACCAATGTTGCCATTTCATCTTCAACTAATGCCAATATCTGCTCTGCAAGCTCATCGGTAAAGGCTTCATCTGTAGGCTCATTCTTCATTTGAGGAATAAATAATGTGGCATTATTTTGATAATCAAATGGCGATAGTAACGCCAAAAAGCGGCTGCCATCATTTAATGATAACCCGACTTGATGGGCAAAATGATTAAAATTATTCAGCGCCCGCAGTGTTGCGCTGCACAATACAACACCTGCGGCTTTTTGCCACAGCATAGATTCGAGCATGAAACCCACTTCAATAGGAGAAGCACAAAATAAATAATCCTGTTGTTTACCTGTGATCAGTTCAGCCCAGCGCGCCATGGGCGCACCTTTTTTTGAGTCTTCTTTAGCGAGCATTTTCCATAATTTATGCAAGTTTTCTAAACGCTGGGAAATAAAGCCTGCTTCTGAAAGCACTGTTTCTGATTGATGTTTAGGTAACTCACCATCTTTTATCGCTTCACTTAAAACGGTTTGAATTTTATTAAATTGCTTTAATGCAGAATTCGATGCTGAAGCTAAGTTTTCGGCCTGTATGAGTAATGACTCTGGTAATTTGCCATTTTCAAATCTTAAACGGGTTTCTGGGTTGGCAAAGAGCTGCGGCTGGGTATCACAAAAATGTGCCACTTGATTAAGCTGGCTAACCAGCTCATTAATGTGATCTAGCATCGCTTGCACTGGTGCAATAATATGAGTGGTTTTTAATTGGTTTTGTAATTTAGAGCAGGTTTTACCTGCCTTTTCTAGCCAATCAGCTGTGCCGCGAAGACTTGCTTGGGCGCTGGAGAAATCTCTGGCAACTGTTGGCAGATGATGCGCCTCATCGATGACATAAAACATCTCTTCAGGCTCTGGTAAAATAACGCCGCCGCCCAGTTCTAAGTCGGCAAATAACAAACTGTGGTTAACAATGAGTACGTCCCAGGTTTCGACATCTTCACGGGCTTTATGAAAAGGGCAGTTATGATGATTGGATAACTGACGATGGCAGCTGTGTTTATCACAGCATATTTGCTGCCATAAAAAGTCAGGAACAGGTTGCTCTAAAGTGTCGATTTCACCGTTCCACTTTTTATCTTGGTAATCTTTATGGATTTTTTTGAGTTGGTCAATCTGGCTTTGATCAGGCTTTGTCTGCCACATCGCCATTTGTGAGGTGTCTTCGGGGCCAATCATGGCTTCAAGCTTTGCTAAGCAAACATAGCGCTGACGGCCTTTGACTAAACCAAATTTAAAGTCTACCCCAGACTGTTGCAAAAAGAAGGGTAAATCTTTATGCAGTAATTGCTCTTGTAATGCTACGGTTGCCGTTGCTATACAGACTTTTTTCTTGCTGGCAATGGCTAACGGAATCGTGCCAAGAATATAGGATAAGGATTTACCAATACCGGTGCCGGCTTCACAAACCATAATGCGACGGTGTTTGTCATATTCACCGGCCAGTGTTTTAGATATTTCAGCCACCATATAGTTTTGCTCACGGCGAGAGCGAAAATTTGGCATTGCCGCCGCGATATCTTTATAGATAGTGCGGATCTGACTTTTGACTTTATCCGTTAACATGAGTGACCTATTCGCATTCTTTGCTTACTGTTTATGTGTTCGCTGTTATATGCTGTACATAATAACAGTGAATTGAACTGCACGAAATATTTAATCGAGCCAAAAACTATGACAGTAAGCGTAAATAAGGTGACTTCTATCAAAGGGCGAGTGTTGACGCGGCATTCAGCTTTTCGTGATGGTCGACTTATATTGCAATATTATTTAAAAACGAGATCTGGCCCTGTGCTGATAGAAGTGGACGGGGCTGAAGTAGTGTGTTTTTGCCGTCAAATAGATATACCAAAACTCGCAGGACATATTCATCAAGGTTGCAGAATCGAAACTATCGCGCTTAAAAACTTTAATCACCAAGCTATCGCCTGTATTTATTTAAAGTCAGCCAGTGTACAAAGGCAGTTATTGCGGATTGCCAATGATATGGGGATTGAGATTTATGAGGCAGATATTAGGGCAGAGCAGCGATATTTGATAGAACGCTTTATTGCCTTTGATGTTGAGTTTATCGGGCAATCTAGTTTAGAGGCTGATTTATGTAACAGTCAGAATACCAGCTTAAGTCAATTGCCGGTGTACCAAGCTGTAAAAGCAAGAAAAAGCGATAATGACATCTCGCTTTCTATGATTTCGTTGGATTTCGAATGTAGCCCTAGCGGCGAGTTATATTCAGTTGGCTTATATGGGCAAGATTATCAATTAGTCATTATGGTGGGACAGCCTCAAGAGTCAGAGCACTATATTCAGTGGGTGGTTACCGAAGTTGAGCTTATTAAGCGATTAATTGTTTGGTTTGCCGAATATGATCCTGATGTCATTATTGGCTGGGCGGTCGTCACTTTTGATTTGTCACTATTGTATAAACGTTGTCAGTTACATTCGATACCGTTAACCATTGGTCGTGGGGCGACGGTATTAAGCTGGAAGGTTGAAGATAAGCATCGCCCTGAAACCTTATCTTTACCGGGGCGAGTGGTGCTAGATGGCATCGATTGGATTAAAGCGGCATTCTATCATTTTGAACGCTATTCATTAGAGCACGTATCGCAACAATTACTAAATGAAGGCAAGGCTATTGACCATGTTGATAATCGCAGCCAAGAAATCTGTCATTTGTTTGCCCATGATAAAGTCGCATTGGCGTTTTATAATATTACCGATTGCCGCCTAGTATGGGATATTTTTGATAAAACCCAGTTGCTGGCTTTTGCCATTGAACGGGCCAAACTAACCGGCTTAGAATTTGGCCGCGTTGGCGCATCTGTTGCTGCTTTTAATAATTTATACCTACCGCACTTACATCGAAGCGGTTTTGTTGCCCCTGCTCACCCAGTTAGTGATGGACTTGAATCTCCTGGTGGCTATGTGATGGATTCTATCCCGGGTTTTTACAAAGATGTTTTAGTGTTGGACTTTAAAAGCCTTTATCCATCAATTATTAGAACGTTTTTGATTGATCCCAAAGGCTTGGTGGTGGGCGAACAGCAGCCTGACGAAGTGACTGTGCCGGGTTTTCTCAATGCAAGATTTAGCAGAGACAACCCCATATTGCCAGAGCTAATCGCAACACTCGCGCAGCAGCGTGAGCAAGCCAAACAACTTAACAACCAACCTCTGTCCCAAGCCATTAAAATAATCATGAACTCTTTATATGGCGTATTGGGCTCTAGAGGCTGTGTGTTCCATGATGCCAAGCTTGCAAGCTCGATTACCATGCGTGGCCATCAAATCATGAAGCAAACCAAAGCTTGGATTGAAGAGTTGGGTTATAAGGTGATTTATGGTGATACCGACTCTACCTTTGTGTGGTTAGGAGAAAAGCATCAAATAGACGATATTAGTCAGTTAGGTCATATGCTGGCACAGGAAATTACCCAAAAATGGGCCGATTTTTGTGCTACCAAGTTTCAGTTAAAAAGTTATTTGGAACTTGAATTTGAAAGTCACTTTAATCAATTTGTCATGCCGACATTAAGAGGCTCAGATGCTGGCAGTAAAAAACGCTATGTAGGGGCAACCACTGACAAGGAGGGACAATTAGCACTGACCTTTAAAGGCATGGAGCAAGTCAGAAGTGATTGGAGCCCTTTAGCCAGAAGAATGCAATATCATTTATACTTGTTATTATTTACCCAAGGGGACGTTAGAGGCTACTTGTTAAAGCAAATTAAGGAGCTTCAAAATGGCTCATTTGATGATGAACTAATTTTTAGAAAACGCCTAAAGCGTAACATTGAAGATTATACGGCTAAATCTTCACCACATGTGAAAGCCGCAACGCGTCTATGTCAAATAACAGGTAATTCGGAGCTTGGTAAAAGAGGCACCATGATCGCTTACAGGATGACTCTGAATGGTGCGCAACCTATAGAAGCAACCAATGAATCAATTGATTACCAATATTACCTTGATAAACAAATCGAGCCCATTGCAGAACCAGTATTAGGGCTCAAAGGTGACAGTTTTGATAGTCTTGTGAGCAATCAGATGTTGTTACTTTAATGTTGCTGGCTGTGTAATTTATGGTGATACGTTATCATTTTTATGTCTTTTGGTAGTGGTTTGTGCTTTGCAATGTGCTTATTTAGTTTATTATGATATTTAATCGATTTATCTCTTTGTTTCATGCTAATTCATCATGCTAGCCTTCAGTTAATGGAAAAATTCTATGCAAATAGATTATTTAAAATAATTAATGATGAAAATGAAATGGGAAGGTTTAGCTCGATGAAAAAGACTTTAATCGCATCAACACTTGCAGCAGTTATGTTTGTACCAACAGCTTCTGCTATCGAAATCTATAAAGATGAGAAAAACTCTGTTGCTATTGGTGGTTTCATCGATGCACGTATTTATAGTGGCCAAGGTGAAACTGAAATCGTCAATGGCGCATCACGTATTAACTTCGCCTTTGATCGTCAAATGAATGATGGTTGGGCAACCTTTGCTAAATTCGAGTGGGGTGTTAACCCATTCGGTAACAGTGAAATCGTTTATAGTGCTGGTAGTCAATTTGAATCACAAAGCGATGACTTTCTAAATAACCGTTTAGGTTACGTTGGCGTATCAAATGATACTTACGGCTCAATCAGCCTAGGTAAGCAATGGGGTGTTTGGTACGACGTTGTTGCCGGAACAAACTACCCTATCGTATGGGATGGTAATGCTGCAGGTGTATACACATACAATAAAGCTGATGGCGCTATTAACGGTGTAGGCCGTGGTGATAAAACCATTCAATACCGTAACTCGTTTGATAAATTCAGTTTTGGTGCGCAAGTACAGTTAAAGCAAAATGAATTCGTTATTTACGAAGATGAGAACGTAGATGGTTTTTCTGATGCACCAAGTATTAGTGATGAAGAGTCACTAGGTACTGTAGAATACGGTAATACCTTCGGTTTATCGGCTATGTATCAATTTACTGATGAATTATCTGTTGGTATTGGTTACAACACGGGTAAATTTGAAGGTGAATTAGAGAACGGCACCCGCATTGAAGAGCGTGATGAAATTTACGGCTTAAGCGTAACTTATGGTAACTGGGATGCAGAAGGTATTTATTTCTCTGCTAACTACAATGAAAATAAATTTCATGACACAGATAACATTGGCCGTATGATCGAAAGTTCTAAAGGTGTTGAGTCATTAGTATCATATCGTTTTGACAACAACATCCGTGTTTTCTTAGCATACAACATGCTAGATGCTGATAACGTATTAGGCGCTGATGAAGGTGAAGTATTTAAGCGTCAGTTCACTACAGCAGGTATTCATTATATCTGGGATACAAACACTATCCTTTATTTTGAAGGTCGTATCGACAGCAGTGATTTCCGCGGAACAAACGAAGACAAAATGAAGATCAGTGAAGATGATGGCATTGGCTTCGGTATTCGTTACATTTTATAAAATTAAAATTTAACAACTACCCATTAAAACACTCCGAAAGGGGTGTTTTTTTTGCTTTAAAATTCATAGCGACCGTCTGCTTGTTAATTAATTGTAAGTCTCGAAGGTCATTTGACCACATATCTATTTATTGTTGTGGGTATAAAATAGCCGATCGGAACAATTCTGCAACATTTTAAATTGTTATTTGTTATTTTTAAATGCTATTAAATACAGAGGCTTAAGGTGGCTGTGTAGTTTAATTCTCTATTTTTGTATGTTTTTGTGGACGAAATAACCATTCTAAACATGTTAACTGACCCGATATTAATGAAACATATGTTGAATTAATGTTTTATTTGTGATTTTATTGCATACGAAATGTGGTTGAGCGATGTTCAACTTCGTTAACCAACCTAAATTAATAAGGTTGGAACAATAAGAAAGACACAAGTCCAGGGAGATTGACAATGCATAAGAATTTATTAGCTAAATCAGTGCGTCTAGCAATGATTAGCGGTGCCGCTGCGGCAGCACTTAGTTCACCAGTAGCATTCGCTGCTGAAGAAGGCGAAAAAGTAGAACGTATTCAAGTAACAGGTTCTGCAATTAAACGCACAGACATGGAAGGTTCATTGCCCGTTACAGTGCTGACAGCAGAGGATATTGCACGCACAGGTGTAGACAATGTTGCTGATTTAATGCAGCAATTACCTGCAATGCAAGGCTTTACGACTACATCTGATTCAGTTGGTGGTAGTGGTGGCGGTACTAGTACTGCTTCGATACATGATCTTGGTGAAGCATATACGCTAGTGTTATTAAATGGACGCCGTATGGCGCCACGTGGTTCAGGAAGTACTATCGACTTGAACTCAATACCATTAAGTGCAATCGCACGCGTAGATGTGTTAACTGATGGTGCATCAGCATTATATGGTTCAGATGCTATTGCTGGCGTTGTAAATTTCGTATTAAAAGATAATGTAAACGAAACCACAATCACAGGTCGTTACTCACTACCTGAAGAAGACGGTGGTTCGGGCTGGAATGGTAGTATCACGACTGGTTTTGGTGATATTGACACTGATGGCTTTAACGTAATGTTATCGTATAGCCATGATAGCAAAGAGCAACTAAAAGCTACAGACCGTGACTTCGCAAAAACTGGCATGATTGAGTTTGAGAGCAAAGGTAAAGATTTATTTTTCTTTAACGGCTCACCAAATGCAATACCAGGAAATGGTCGTTTTTACTTTGCTGATGGTACAACTCAAGATTTTAACCCAAATCGCAATGAAACTGGTGTTTGTGCAGAAAATACATCATCTATTGGTGATTGGTGCTGGTTCGATTATACAACGACTATTGAAATTCAACCTGAGTCAGAGCGTGATAGTTTCTTATTAAAAGCTGATTTTGCAATTACCGATAATTTAACTGGTTTTGTAGAAGGTACTTATTCAGATTATTCAATGACAACTCGTATCGCACCATATCCATCTGGTGGCGTACTGATTTCAACAGACAGTCCGTTATTTGATCAATATTTTACTCCTAATTTACCTGCGGGTTACAATCCAGAGGATGTTGATTTTGGATTAGGTGTTTGGCGTGCATTGCCAGCAGGAAATCGTACAACTGAGTGGAACACTAAATCTACTCATCTTGTTGCTGGCTTAGAAGGCACTATTGGTGACAATATTGATTTTGACGCAGCTTATACATACTCAGTGAATGATACGGATCAAAACTACCCAACAGGTTGGTTAATTGAGTCTAAATTTGTTGATGCTGTAGAAAGTGGCGCAATTGATATCTTTGCTCCTGCAGGTACAGTAACTCAAGAAGAAGTAGATGCTGCAGGTATTGTTTACAGTGGTGATTGGTCTAATTCTAAGACAGTCATGAATGCTCTTGATTTTAAACTATCAATGCCAGTATTTGAAGTTAATGGTAATGATGCGTACTTTGCTGCAGGTGCAGATTATAGAACCTATGATTATGATTATTCGCTATCTGATGCAAACCAAGAATCTATCTTACTATTCTTAAGTGCTGATCAACCTTACTCTATGTCTAGAGAAGTATATGGTGCTTTTGCTGAATTAAATGTTCCATTAACAGATACATTCGATATCACCGGTTCTTTACGTTATGACAACATTGGTGCAGTAGATGATAATCTAAATGGCGGAACCATAAATGATAGCGATGATGATGTTACTTATAAGTTAAGCGGCCGCTGGCAAGCAACTGAAGACTTACTAATACGCGCATCTTATGGCACTGGCTTTAAAGCGCCATCAATGTTAGCAATCGGTCAACCACGTGCAGAAGCAGGTGTAACTGGTGGTAATTACCAATGTCCATTTGAAGGTACTGGAGATGCAAAAGAAGCTTGGTGTAAGCCTGGTTCTCAGCAATATAATGTATTTTCACAAGGCAACCCAGGTCTAAAATCTGAAACATCTTCTCAGTACTCTGCAGGCTTTGTATATGCTCCATCTAACCAATTTAGTTTTGGACTTGATTACTGGGCAGTTGAAATGGAAGATGTTGTTACTTCTTTAACTGAAGCACAGATTTTTGCTGAACCTGAAAAGTATTATGATTTATTTACTTATAAAACAAATACCGCAACAGGCATAGATGAGTTAGCTATTTTGCAAGCTAACGTGAACGTAGGTAAATCTAAAAACTCAGGTCTTGATTGGCATTTTAATAGTGCTACAGATCTTTCTTACGGTACAGTTCACTTTGGCTTGACCGGAACTTACACCATTGAAAGTGAGTATACTCGTCCAGGTACTACCGATGATTATATTTCAAGTTTAGGTAAGTTTGGTGATAATAATGCAGTAACATTCCGCGTCGTTAGTCAGTTACAAGCGGGATATGAGCATGATGATTTTTATCATAACTTTACCTTTAACTATCGTTCAGGCTATTTAGATCAATTTCAATCTAAAGAAGTCTGTAGCGTAACAGAAAATGATGCCTTTGGTGACTGTCAAGATGTACAACTATCAGTGGGCTCTTATACCAAACTTGATTATCAATCACGTTGGAATATCACCGATCACGCAAGCGTAGTATTTGGTATTAATAATTTATTAGATAAACAGCCATCACTGAGCTTACGTTCAGGCGGTGCAGGACATCAGGTAGGTTATGATCCACGTTATACTGACTCTTACGGTCGTACTTACTACTTATCTGGTTCATATGCATTTTAATTAATAGTTTTGGACACAAAATGCCTGTTACGTAAGTAACGGGCATTTTTTTATGCAATTGTTTAAGATTTACTCATTAAACTAAAATCAAATGTTCAATTAATACTCTTTCAAACAGATTCGCCTTGTTAACTCTCCTTTTTACTAGTTTTTGATGTCCTCAATTGTTGACACAGGTCAACATTTTGTGAAATGATGCGAGCGGGTCTATGCCTTAGCGGGTATAGAATAGGGAAGAAAAAACTAACAATCACAAGAGAAAGATACACTTAGTGAGTGCAACATCGGTTAACAATAAAATCGCAGTTGTTGCTTTCGAGTTAAAGCTTTCTAATTCACTATAAATTGGTTGGGAACTATGTCCAAGGTAAGCAATAGAACAAAAATCGCTACTGCACTTGTTGGCGCGCTTGCATTAGCTAGCAGCAACTTCGTGATTGCAGATCCTCTAAGTGACGTACAAAAAGCAGACGGCAAAATTCATGCTGATGCTGCTGCGTCGCAAAACAAAGTTGATAAGTATTTTGATCAAGCACAAGACATGCTTTTTGAGTATGGCTCAGTTGCTGACGAACGCGAATCTTTAAAATCATACAATGACTATGTTGCCGGATTGGTTGCAGACCAACAGGCGACAATGAAACTTATCCAAGACGATATCGACGGTGTTGATGCTCTTAGACAAGGTGTTGTTCCTTTAATGTTTAAAATGGTAGACGCTTTAGAGCAATTTATCGCTTTAGACTTACCATTTAACAAAGACGCTCGTGAAGCTCGTGTTCAACGCTTAAAAGATACATTAAATAGCGCTGAAGTAACACTTGCTGAAAAGTACCGCTTGATCTTAGATGCGTATAACATTGAACGTGAATATGGTTCTAAGTTAATTGCAGAAACTGGTCAATTACAAATTGATGGTAAAGAAATTCTAGTTGATTTCTTAAACTTCGGTCGTGTAAGCCTATACGCTCAAAGCCAAGACCAAAAGTCAGCTTGGATGTATAACGCAGAAACTAAAGGTTGGGATGTGTTAGAAGATAGCTATCTTCGTAACTTAAGCAAAGCTATTAAACAGGCTCGTGGTCAAGGTGCTCCTGATCTATTCGCCTTACCAATCCCTGCTGCGGAGGCTGCACAATAATGAAAAAGTTTATTACTACAGCAATCGTTGCTGCAACTCTGTCACTAACATCAGGTATGGTTAGCGCTGCAGATGCACCAAAAACGATTGAACAACTATTAAAGCAAGTTCAAACAGACCGTGCTAATGCGACTAAAACCAATAAGAAGCGTGAAGCAGAGTTCTTAAATGAGCGTGGCGATAAAGCTGCTCTTCTTAAACGTGAAAAATCAGCGCTTGCAGCTGAAAGACAACGTGGTAAAGATCTAGCGCAAGCATTTACTGATAACGAACGTAAAATCGCACAATTAGAAGAAGATCGTAAGATTGCTTCTGGTGACTTAGGCGAAATGTTCGGTGTTGTTAAAGGTGAAGCAGGTGACTTTGCTGGTAAGTTAGTTGGTTCTAACATTACTGCACAGTTCCCTGGCCGTGATGCATTTATTGCAGAACTTGGTGCTCGTAAAGAACTTCCAAAAATTAATGAGCTAGAACAATTCTGGGAAGCTCAACTTTTTGAAATGGTCGAATCTGGTAAAGTTGTTACTTTCGATGCTGATGTAACAGGTTTAGATGGCGGTGTTACTAATACTACAGTTACTCGTGTTGGTGCATATAACTTACTTGCTGATGGCAAATACGTTGTTTACAACGCTGACCTTGGTCTAATCCAAGAGCTTTCACAGCAACCAGGTAGTGCACAAGTATCAAGTGTTAAGTCATTTACAAGTGCGACTTCTGGCTATGAAAAGCTGTTTGTTGACCCTGCACGTGGTGTGTTACTAAGTGTATTCACTCAAAAAGCGACAATCGAAGAGCGTATTGAAGCGGGTGGACCAATTGGTTACATCATCATCGGTTTACTTGTTCTTGGTGCGCTAATTTCAATTGAGCGTTTAGTTACTCTTTATATTGTTGGTGCTAAAGTTAAAGCTCAACGTAAAGATACTGCAAACCCAGGTAATAACGCATTAGGTCGTGTACTTAAAGTTTATCAAGAAAACAAAGACGTTGATGTTGAAACGCTTGAACTTAAACTTGATGAAGCTATTTTGAAAGAAACGCCAGCTCTAGAAGCACGTATTTCAATCATTAAAGTTCTAGCAGCTATCGCGCCTATGATGGGTCTACTTGGTACAGTAACCGGTATGATTGCAACCTTCCAAACAATTCAATTGTTCGGTACTGGTGATCCACGTCTAATGGCAGGTGGTATCTCTATGGCATTGATGACAACGGTACAAGGTCTTGTTGCTGCACTTCCTCTAATGCTTATGCACGCAGTTGTTATCGCTCGTAGCAAGTCAGTAGTTCAAGTTCTTGAAGAACAAAGCGCTGGTATCATTGCAGAGCACGCTGAGAAGAGGGCTGACTAATGATGCTAATCCTGATGGATGTTTGGGACTCTGTCAGGGGCTTCATGGCCACCGGAGGAGATATCCTCTGGTTGGTAGCGGCAGTGCTATTTCTAATGTGGGTGTTAATGCTTGAGCGTTTTTGGTATATCAATTTAACTGCACCAAAAGAGCATAAAGCGATTATCAACGCATGGAATAATAGAGAGGATTCAACCTCTTGGTATGCACACCGTATCCGTGAAGCTTGGGTGTCCCAAGCTAAGCAAGATATGAATGCTCGTATGCTGCTTATCAAAACATTAGTAGCCATTTGTCCAATGATTGGTCTACTAGGTACCGTAACCGGAATGATAGCAGTGTTCGATGTGATGGCAGTTCATGGTACGAGTAACGCTCGTATGATGGCGGCTGGTATTTCAATGGCAACCATGCCGACAATGGCAGGAATGGTAGCAGCACTATCAGGTGTATTTTTTAGCACTCGATTAGATGCAAAATTGAAAATTAGTCTCGAAAAGCTAAAAGATAGCTTGCCACACCACTAGAGAGAGTATTGAAAATGGCACGTAAAAAGCATTTTAGTGTAGAAGAAGAAGCACAAGTAGATATGACTCCGATGCTCGACATCGTGTTTATCATGTTGATCTTCTTTATTGTGACGACTTCGTTCATTAAGCCATCAGGTCTTGATTATAAGAAACCTGAAGCTTCTACAGCGACACAACAAAAATCTGCAAACATCTTTATTGGTGTGAGTAAGACAGGCGTAATTAAGATGGAAAACCGTCAGGTTGACATCGAGCGTGTAACAGCGAACGTAGAGCGTATGTTAGCTGAAGCACCAGAAGCGGCTGTATTAATCGAAGCAGACCAAGAAGCAGAACATGGCCTTGTAGTTAAGGTTATGGACAACGTAAAGAAAGCGGGTATCGACAAAATCTCGATTTCAGCGGGGAAAGACTAATATGCTGAGAGCAATAGTATCACTCATAGTTGGTGCTGCTGTTACTTTCGCCCTGTTTGTCTTCATGGCCTTCTTGGTCGGTGGCGGCGCTAAACGCGCCGACACTTCAACTGATTCTCCTATTATTGAGATCAGTATGGATAAGCAGGATACGAAAGTGCAGGATAAGCCTAGGGTTAAACCTAAGCCACCAGCACCACCTGAGCAACCACCGAAACCGGATACTACTCCGCCAGATACGTCATCAGATATTGATACGAATATGGCATTTAACATGAGTGGTGTTGTCGCTGGCGGTGCTAGCACAGGTTTTAAACTTGGTAACATGATGACACGTGACGGTGATGCAACACCAATTGTACGTATTGATCCTCAATACCCAATTGCTGCAGCACGTGATGGTAAAGAAGGTTATGTACAACTTTCATTTACCATCAACGAATTAGGTGGCATCGAAGACGTTAAAGTTATTAAAGCAGAACCTAAACGTATTTTTGACCGCGAAGCAGTTCGTGCGTTAAAGAAATGGAAATACAAGCCTAAAATCATTGATGGTAAGGCTATGAAGGTTCCTGGTATGACTGTACAACTTGATTTCACATTGGATAAAGGAGGTAGATAATGCGTAAAGTAAATAAAATCGCTAGTGCGTTGCTACTAACTTTGTGTGGTAGTTCGCTACTCACAGTTTCAACTGCTCAAGCAGCTGAAAAATGTCCAATTGATGAGCGTCAATCTCGTGCAGTTGGTGCTAGTGCTGGTAAGAAAGTTCAAAAAGCTTTCGAAGAATACACAGAAGGACGTTTGGACCAAGCAATTGAAATTTTGCTTGAAGTGAATACCAAAAATGATTTTGATGCAGCGTATATAGGACGAATGATCGGTTCTTTCTATGCTGAAAAAGGTCAAATGGCAACGTCAATCAAGTATTTAAAAACAGCAGTAGATGCTGACATTCTTGGTGGTACAGATCACGCAGCAACATTACGTTTGTATGCTGACTTATTACTACAAGAAAAGAAGTTTAAAGACGCTATTCCTTACTACTACAAGTGGATGGACTTTACTTGTAAAGTCGACCCTGTTGTATACCGTCGTATCGGTATTGCATACAGCGAACTTAAGCAGTGGGATAAAGTACTTGAAGTTGCCGATAAAGGACTTTCTCTAGTAGCGAAGCCTGATAAAGGCCTTTATCAAATGAAATTAACTGCATACTTCAATCAAAAGAAGTATAAAGAAGCGGTAAAGGTACTCGAAATTATGGTACCGCTGTTCCAAGACGATAAACGTTTATGGGTACAGTTAGCGCAATTTTATTTGATGACTGAAGATTATACCAAGTCATTAGCCACTTATGATTTAGCTTATAAAAATGGTTTTCTAGAGTCTGATGGTAACATTACTCGTCTAGCACAACTTATGTCGCAAAATGGTGCGCCGTATAACGCTGCTAAGCTTTATGAAAAACATATGAAATCTGGTTTGATTAAAGAGACTGAAAAGTCGATTAAAATCTTAGCTGGTTTTTACCATAATGCTAAAAACTTTAAGCAAGCAGCCAAATTATATGGCCAAGCTGCGGAATTATCTGGTGATGCTGAATTATATCTAAAACAAGGTAAAATTCTAGCTATCGCAGAAGAAGCAAAAGCGGCAATACCTGTGTTTGAAAAAGCACTTGCTGTTGGTTTAGATGAGCCAGGTGAAGCTGAACTTGAGTTAACTTTAGCCCATTTAAGCTTGAAGCAATATAAGTCTGCTTATAAGCGAGCAAATCGTGCTGCTAAACACAGCAAAACGAAGCGCAGCGCTAACAGCTATATTTCTTATATCAAAGAAAAAGCTCGAATCAACAACATTACTTTATAATCTTGTTGATTTTAAAAAAGCCCCTTTAATGGGGCTTTTTTTTTGAGTGGTGTTCACCGGTATAATCAGTATGGGTTGTTAATTGCGGTTACAATTCTTTGCTAACTAAACATAACTATTTGCTATACATTGTAAATCATAATTAAAAAGATAAATCTTACTTTTACGGCCTGTACTTTTGTGGCCAAGACAGGGAACTGATGATGAAAAAAACATTACTGACCGTTGCTATTGCTTCTTTATTATCGCTTCAAGCATGCAGTGAACAATCTAATCCAAAAAACGCCAACACTGCTAACACCGAAGTTGCTCAAGAAAATTCACAGACAGAGGCACAAGCTTACAACGCTCTGGCGGATGATTACTTTAAAGCGTTATTGGCGTTAGAACCCATCTATGCAACGTATGTTGGGGTTAATGATTATAACGCAGAGTTTGGTGGTTCATTAACTGAAGCTTATCTAAAACAAAGACATGAACTTAATAGCCAGTTTCTAAAACGAGCAAAATCAATTAATGCAAATGAACTTCCTGCAGATTTACAATTAAGCTTTGATATGTTCATGTATGACCGTCATATGGATCTTGTTGCCGAGTCGTATCCTGAGCATTTTATGCCAATGAATCAGTTTTACAGTACGGTTATCAGCATGATCCAATTGGGCAGTGGTGAAAGTGCCCAGCCTTTTAACACCGTTGAAGATTATAACAACTGGTTAGGTCGTCTTGCAGGTTTTATCAATTGGATAGGCCTGGCTCAAGCAAGAATGGATGAGGGGATCGCCAGTAAAGTTGTGTTACCTAAAGTCTTGGTTGAACGTATTATCCCGCAGTTAGATGCTCAATTGGTTAAAGAGGCTAAGCAAAGCTTATTTTATGCACCAATTAATATCATGCCTGAAGACTTTAGTGAGCAAGATAAGACTCAATTAACAGCAGAGTACAGTAAGCTTATTCAATCTCAGTTAATTCCAGCTTTAACAGATTTAAGAAATTATTTTAAAGATAGTTATCTTTCCTACGCAAGAGCTTCTGATGGTTGGTGGGGATTACCTAATGGTAAAGAGTGGTATCAAACGCTAGCAAATAGTCATACCACCACTAAAATGCCGGTTGATGAAATTCATCAAATTGGTCTTTCAGAAGTAAAACGCATTTTAACTGAAATGGATACAGTACGTGAACAAGTTGGCTTTGAAGGTGATTTAAGCGCTTTCTTCGCATCACTTTCAAGTGATCCAGAATATTTCTTTAGTGAGCGCCAAGGCTTAATTGATGGCTATATGGCACTAAAAGATGACATCAATAAAGAGTTACCTAAATACTTTAACGTGATGCCAAAAGCTGATTATGTTGTTAAACCTGTTGAAAGCTTTAGAGAAAAATCAGCAGCAGGGGCTTCTTATCAATCTCCTGCGGTAGATGGCTCACGTCCTGGTGTGTTTTATATTAATACCTTTAATTTAAAAGCACAGCCTAAGTGGGGCATGACAACGCTTTCTTTACATGAAGCCGCGCCTGGGCATCACTTTCAAATTGCCATTAAACAAGAGTTAACCGGTATTCCTGAGTTCCAACGTTTCCAAGGTTATACTGCATTTGAAGAAGGCTGGGCATTATATGCTGAGTACTTAGGCATCGAAATGGGCTTATTCAGCGATCCTTATCAGTACTTTGGTAAGCTATCTGATGAAATGCTCCGTGCAATGCGGTTGGTGGTTGATACTGGCTTACATGCTAAAGGCTGGAGCCGTGAGCAAGCTATTCAGTATATGAAGGACAACTCGCCAATGGCAGAGTCTGACATTATTGCGGAAGTAGAACGTTATATGGCTATCCCTGGTCAGGCGTTATCTTACAAAATTGGTCAGCTGACTATTTTAAGATTACGTGCTGATGCTGAAGCCCAGCTTAGTGATAAATTTGATCTTAAGGGCTTTCATGATCAAATTTTAACAACCGGTTCGTTACCTATGGCAGTCATGGAGAAAAAAATTGCCCGCTGGATTGAATCCGAATTGGCAAAATAACCAATAACTGATAGTTTAGTAAATGTAATCTGAGTAACAAGGGAGCAATTTATGCTCCCTTTTATTTTTTATAAAAAAATGACTAATTAATGGCATCAACTGCCAAAGGAGCTATAAATGGTACAGGCAACAGCTAGGCATCTTCTTGTGAGTTCTGAAGAACAATGTGAAACGCTTAAGCAGCAAATCATAGCAGGTGCAGACTTCGCTGAAATTGCTAAAGCCCATTCATCATGTCCATCAGGTGCACAAGGTGGAGAACTTGGCTCTTTCGGTCCAGGTATGATGGTTCGTGAGTTTGATGAAGTCGTATTTAGCGCGCCTTTAAATGAAGTACAAGGCCCAGTTAAAACTCAATTTGGTTACCATTTATTAGAAGTAACCAGCAGAGGCTAAACGCCTTATGTTGATTAAGGCAGCTTAGGCTGCCTTTTTTATTGGAGGTCACCACTTAATGATTGCGTTATATACTGACAGATTAAAAATTAGAACCTTAATCAAGGAGGATTGGGAAAGTTTTAACCGCCTGCATCAAAATCCTGATGTCATCCAATATATCTGTGAGCCAATGACTGAGTTAGCCATTAAACAGAAATTTAATTCAAGACTTGCACCGTGGGAGTTTGATTTAGGAGAGTGGTTAACGTTAGTAATTGAAGATATTCACACCGGTGCTTTTATTGGTTTTACAGGTTTTCATTGTGATGATGCCTTGCTAAGGCGCGCTGAGGTAGGTTATATCATAGCACCTGAGATGTCCGG
Organism: Shewanella sp. 10N.286.51.B2; assembly: GCF_041469265.1. Classification (NCBI taxonomy): domain Bacteria; kingdom Pseudomonadati; phylum Pseudomonadota; class Gammaproteobacteria; order Alteromonadales; family Shewanellaceae; genus Shewanella; species Shewanella sp. 10N.286.51.B2. Next base: position 56,245 of record NZ_JBFRKH010000029.1, on the reverse strand, counting down.
TCAAGGTTACGCTACTGAAAGCTTAAACGCAGTTATTGATTGGGGGATCCATCAATTTGGGGTCCACAAGTATATTGGTATCTGTTCAACTAACAATCTCGCTTCAGCCAAGGTAATGACGGCTTGTGGTTTTATTAATGAAGGCTGCTTAAGACAAAATTATAAAATAGGCCCCGATTGGCATGATGAATTTACTTTTGGCCTACTTACTCAAGACACTCGTTAACATTTAAGTAAACAAACACCTCATATAAGCAGCCAATTTAGCCGTTATCAAAATATAATACTCAAAGCACTATTTTCTTTTGGGCTTTTATCACATAATTGACAATACAATTGAAAACCATTCTCGTTTGCACTCGTAAAACATGATCTAGGTAAAGGTTTTGCTTAGTTAGCTCATATAAAATTAGTGTAATTCATATTTATAATCCCAAGGTAACTGCTTTATGAAGCTTAGTGAACTCAATCCCGGCGATAGCGCTAAGATTGCAGAGGTTGGCCAACTCTCTTTACCTCAAACAGTAAAGCGTAAATTACTCTCTATGGGCATCACTCCTCATACGTCATTTAAAATGTTACGCAGAGCGCCGATGGGTTCAGGAGTTGAATTAGATTTACGTGGTAGCCGTTTATGTATGCGCCGTGATTTAGCGGATGTTATTGAGGTAGTAAAAACAAATGACTAAAGAATTTCATTGCGTCACCGTAGGTAATCCCAATGCAGGCAAGTCAACGCTGTTTAATGCATTAACGGGCTCTAATCAGCAGGTGGGTAATTGGTCTGGCGTAACGGTAGAAAAGAAAACCGGTTATTTCACTCTTGATAACACCAATATCCATTTGACGGATTTACCAGGTATTTATGATTTATTACCGGCAGGAAATAGCTGTGACTGTTCTTTAGATGAACAAATCGCCCAGCAATATCTCGCCGAACAAAGAATTGATGGCATCATCAATCTTGTGGACGCAACCAATATCGAGCGACATCTTTACCTCACAGTTCAATTAAGAGAGCTGGGTATTCCAATGGTTGTGGTGTTGAATAAAATCGATGCGGCTAAAAAATTAGGTATCGAAGTCAACCTTAAGAAAATGTCTGCAGAGCTTGGTTGCCCTGTTATTGCCGTTTGTTCACGAGAACTAAACGATGTTAAACAGGTTCAAGATCAAGTCTTAAAGTTACTCAAAGGCGAAATCTCAGAGTCTGCTTTAATGCTTAATTATGATGAGCGTATTGAAGCGGGCGTGCAAACTCTGCAACAACATGCTAGCGATCTAAGTCGCGGCCGAGCACTTGCTATGCTTGGTAACGGTAATGGCTGTGGAAAATGTAATAATACTAGCTTAAAAGATGTTGTTAATGATTGTACTAAAATTGCGGAACAATCAGGAACAGACGTTGAAGTGTTAGTGGCAACCACCCGTTTTGATTTTGTTGAGACGGTATTTAGCCAATCTGTTGAAGTGGGTGACTTTGAAAGCACTAGTGACAAGCTTGATAAATTGATTTTACATCCAGCACTCGGTGTTCCGGTGTTTTTGTTAGTGATGTATTTAATGTTCATGTTCAGTATCAATGTTGGTAGCTCGTTTATCGACTTTTTTGATATTACAGCAGGGGCTATTTTTGTCGATCATTTAGGTGCATTGTTAACCACAATTGGTGCTCCAGAATGGTTAGTGACAATTATTGCTGGCGGTATCGGTCAGGGCATTCAAACAGTGGCCACCTTTATACCGGTTATTGCAGCACTATTTCTTGCTTTATCAGTACTTGAAGCATCGGGTTACATGTCTCGTGCTGCATTTGTCGTTGATGGATTAATGAGACGCATTGGTCTACCCGGCAAAGCGTTTGTACCAATGATTGTCGGTTTTGGTTGTTCTGTACCTGCCATTATGGCAACACGCACTTTAGGTAGTGAGCGCGAAAGAATCGTTACCGGCATGATGGCGCCCTTTATGTCATGTGGTGCTCGTCTTCCTGTTTATGCTCTATTTGCTGCGGCGTTCTTTCCTGATTCAGGTCAAAACTTAGTATTTTTACTGTATATCATTGGTATTTTTGCTGCTATTGGTACCGGTTTATTACTTCGCAGCACAGTATTGCCAGGTTCAAGCAGCGCGGTAGTGATGGAACTGCCTAGTTATGAAATGCCAAAAGCGAAAGCGGTTTTCTCTCGCACAGTTAAACGTACTAAAAGTTTTATTTTAGGTGCCGGTAAAACCATTGTTATCGTGGTGACGCTACTGAATTTTGTCAATGCAATTGGTACCGATGGTAGTTTCGGCCATGAAGACAGTAACGAGTCAGTACTAAGTGTATTAAGCCAAAAAGTAACACCATTTTTCTCACCAATGGGTGTAGAGCAAGATAACTGGCCTGCAACAGTAGGTATTATCACTGGTATTTTTGCAAAAGAGGCGGTTGTTGGCACATTAAACAGCTTATATGCCACGCCAGCAGGCGAAGATGAAGAGTTAGCGAGTCTGTCTGAAAGTTTTTCTGAGGCATTAAGTACTATCCCTGAAAACTTATTGGGTATTGCCCCTGAAGATCCTTTATCAATTGATGTTGGAAATGTCGAAAATTTAGAAGAAGCCGCTGCAGAGCTTGAAGTTGATAGTTCAACATTCAGTGCACTGCAAGCTGGTTTCACAACCAAAATTGCAGCATTCTCATATTTGCTCTTCATCTTGCTATACACGCCTTGTGTTGCGGCAATGGGCGCATTAGTGAATGAGTTTGGTGCTAAGTGGGCTCGATTTGCTGCGCTATGGACCTTTGCATTAGCTTATGGCAGTGCAACGGTAGTATATCAAGGTGCCAACATTGCTAAGCATCCAGTGCAATCTATCGGGTGGATTTCATTCTTTTCTATTGCGCTAGTGGGCTTTTATTTCTGGCTTAAAAAGCAAGGTAAAAAGAGTCAACAGATTATCCCAGGAATTAAAATCATCACTGAATAAGAGATTTTGTGTTCAAATTAAAACCAGCATTTTACGAAATGCTGGTTTTTTGTTTTTTGAGGGTTATTTTTAGCAAACAGGCATTGTAACTCGCGTAAATCTGTAGGATCATCAAAGGTCATAAATTTCACCATCGTGCACCAAGAGGAACTCCATGAGCCAAGTGGACAACGAAGTACGTCCAAGTAACTTCATTCGTAATATTATTGATGAAGACTTAAAAAGTGGTAAACACACCAGTGTGCAAACCCGTTTTCCGCCAGAGCCAAATGGTTTTTTACACATTGGCCATGCAAAGTCTATTTGTTTAAATTTTGGCATAGCACAAGATTATCAAGGTCAATGTAACTTACGTTTTGATGATACTAACCCTGAAAAGGAAGACATCGATTATGTTCATTCTATTCAGGATGATGTACGTTGGTTAGGCTTTAAATGGTCAGGTGAAGTTCGTTATTCTTCGAATTACTTCGATCAATTACATCAATATGCGGTTGAGCTAATCTCAAAAGGTTTAGCTTATGTGTGCTTCTTAAATGCTGAAGAAACACGCGAGTACCGTGGCACATTAAAAGCACCTGGTAAAAATAGCCCTTACCGTGATACCTCAGTTGAAGAAAACTTGAACCTATTTGAAAAAATGCGTGCAGGTGAATTCAAAGAGGGTGAGTGTGCACTGCGGGCTAAAATCGATATGGCTTCACCATTCATGTGTATGCGTGATCCGGTTATTTACCGTATTCGTTTTGCTCACCATCATCAAACAGGCGATAAGTGGTGCATTTACCCAATGTACGACTTTACTCACTGTATTTCAGATGCGATTGAAAACATCACTCATTCGTTATGTACTTTAGAGTTCCAAGACAACCGTCGTTTGTATGATTGGGTCTTAGATCATTTAGATGATTTTAATCAACCAAACCGTACACGTCAGTATGAATTTTCAAGACTTAACCTTGAATACACCATGATGTCGAAACGTAAATTGAACGATTTAGTAACGCGTGAAATCGTGTCTGGTTGGGATGATCCTCGTATGCCAACTATCGCAGGTTTACGCCGTCGCGGTTATACTCCGGCGTCTATTCGTGAATTCTGCCAACGTATCGGTGTTACAAAGCAAGAAAACCTTATTGAAGGTGGCGTGCTTGATGCGTGTATTCGTGAAGAGCTCAACGAAAATGCACCTCGTGCCATGGCTGTGTTAAGACCGATTAAAGTGGTAATTGAAAACTACCCGTCGGATACACCTGAAATAATTAATGCCCCAATGCATCCGAATAAACCTGAAATGGGTACCCGCGAAATTGCATTTGGTAAAGAGTTATTCATCGATGCCGAAGACTTTAAAGAGTCTGCTAATAAGCATTTTAAGCGTTTAGTACTTGGTAAAGAAGTTCGTTTACGTAATGCTTATGTGATTAAAGCTGAACGTTTTGATCAAGATGAAGACGGTAATGTCACCACGGTTTATTGTACTTACGACAATGAAACATTGGGTAAGAACCCAAGTGATGGCCGCAAAGTTAAAGGTGTTATTCATTGGGTTGAAGCGACAACGGGCAAACCGGCTGAATTTCGTTTATACCACCGTTTATTTACTGAAGCGTCTCCAGCAGCTTTTGAAACCTTAGACGAAGTGTTAAGCGATGACTCTTTAACTGTGCTTAAGGGTGTCGCTGAAGCAAGCTTAGCCAATGCAGTGGCAGAAAAAGCGTACCAGTTTGAACGTGAAGGTTACTTCTGCGCTGATAACAAGGATTCATCAAAAGAGGCTTTAGTGTTTAACTTAACTGTGGCACTACGTGATTCTTTTGCTTAAAGTTTACCTGTAGCTTTTACTGGGGGTAGTTTATCCCTAAGTCAGTTAATAAAAATGCCAGAACAATATTGTTCTGGCATTTTTTTGGTTAATCATCAGTAGAACTGGCTTGGTTATTTGCGGAAATTAAGTGTATTGGCGCACCATCACTTAAATAGGCGGCGTCCACTTGATCAAGTTTGTTGTAACGGATCATCTGCTGGATACTATCAATATAGGCTTGGCCACGTTCGGAATATTTATCTAAAGTGGTGACTAATTTAAGGCCTGTTATCGGTTCTTTCTCATAACGTAATTGCTGTCTCATTTGTCTCAGTTTAAGGTAGGCTGCATGGGTATTGATATTTAGCATATAGCCCTCAACGGATGCTTGCGGAGTATTAAATCGTGCTAAACCGTAATTGCCTAACTCTGTTCTTTGCTTTTTAGGAGCCATGCCGTTGCCACTGAAATCCCACTGGCCAAAAAAGGCGTTACCTTCAACGGTAAATCGCGATGTCGCCCAGCCGCTTTCTTCAGCCGCTTGGGCTAGCACTAATGACGGCGGCATGATGTCTACGCGCTTAAGCAGTTGTTTTCGCAAATCTTGAGTTAATGGTGTTTGCTTATCGGGGATGACCTTGTATTTTGTTGCGATATCAATAAGCTTGTTATCGGTTAGCTCAGCCTGTTTCACCCATTTTCGCTCTAAAATAATATTTTCATTACTGAGTAATATTAATGGCGCCATTAATCTGAAAAAAACCATTTTCTTAACCTGTACAGGGATCTCATTTGAGGTTTTTTGCCAATTCTCACTCACGCTATCAAAGGTTAATCGAGGTACTTCCCTTACACCGGCATCCCAGCTTTGTTTGTTGTAATTTAACGAGTCGAATAATTCAATTAATTGATCGAGCGAGTTTAAAATAATCTCTGTTGAGGCCTTGGTTTGCGGTTTTTTAGTTGTGAGTTTGTTGTTTGCGGCATCTATATATTGATGATTAACATCTGGCTCAATTGTTGCTGTTGGAGATTTAGTCGCGTTTGTACCAGTAGTATCAGTCTCATTTTCTGTAGTGGATGACTTAACCCAGTAGTTGATGGCAAATAAACCCGCTAGAAGCAGCAATACAAAAAGGATTTTTTGATAGGTATTTTGGGTCATATATCACCTTAGTTCAAACTCACTTTATGGGCCGAGCCATAACAAAAAAGGCGCGAAAGCGCCTTTTAAATATAGTACAAAAACATTTACTGCATCATAGGTCCTAAGCCTAAGCTCCATAATATAACGCTAGTGCCCATTAATCCGACCAATAGCACTAAACCTGCAGTAACGACTGAACTTGCGTAAATAAAGCCTTTTTCTTCAGGGATATTCATAATGATGGGGACACCAGCATAAAGTAGATATACTGAGTAGGCTAAGCCTGCAAGGCCCACTAACATCATAAACCATAACACAGGGTATAGCGCTGATATGCCGACCATAAATAATGGTGTAGCGGTATAGGCGGCTAACTCAAGTGCTTGAGTGAAGGTTGGTGCGGCATCAAAGGTTTTTGCCATCCAATAAGATAAATATGCCAGTGCAAATACGCCAGCAATGAGGCCAAAGTACATACTCACTGACATGAACATGGCGCTTTGTGGAGTGAGAAATAGTAGCTCGCCGTTAGCAGGATGCCAGCCTATATAAGCGGTTGCTACAAAACTGCACACAGCAGGAATTAAGGCGATAAGTAAGATATGACTAAGGCTGCTTTTAACTGCCTCGTGATTACGTTCAATTGTTTGCCACTCTTGTTTCGGATGAGTGTATAGCCCCATTAGGTGATTCAATATCATTGTTATTATCCTTGTTTAGCATTTCATACATAGCTCGCCAAACTTCAGACGAACTGATCATAGCCCCATATATCAATCGCCTTAATCAGTCCTACACATACTTAATGCACTCGTTACTAGTGAGCCGTTTAAGTAATAACTTCATCCCTATCGAAGCTTATCCATTAAAGGTGATTGAAATACAACTTAAGCAACTATTGTTACGCAGATGTATAGACTATTTATTGAACATTAGCGGCCATTCGTCAAGTGCTATTGTTGTTTTATTAGTATAAAAAGCTAATAAGCTCATCAGAAGTTAGCTCATGCAGTATTTTTCTCTTTAGATTGTCGATTTATATGTAAATATTCGACGTTAATGGAACTTAGTTGATGATTGTTAAATATCTATTTGCTGCTTAATGCAATCTTAGAATATGCAGATGGGTTGTCGTATCTGTTTCATTTTTTTAATACAATGGCGCCACATAAAATATTTAGTGGTACTTCAATGATGTATGAGCAGGGTTTACTTGAGCCGATTTACTCTTTTTTAAATTGTGAAACACCTGATAAGTGGATTGAAATGGCCAGCAAGCCTGAAAACTTATCCATCATTCTTCGTGATCATATGATTTGTGAGTTAAAAGCCGCCCAAAGCGCGATGTTTTTAATTAGGAAATACGCGGTGGATAAACCCAGTGCTGAGCAGTTATCCCAATGGATAAAGCCATACGAAGAGTTTGCTTATAAAAAGGTCGGCGATTTAGCCTCTCTTAAAGGAAAAAGTAACGTCAGCAAACAAATCACAGTGCGTGAAGGCTGTGTTTATGGTCAAGAGTTAGTTGATAAAATGGTATTGCTGATCAAAGAAGAATTACATCATTTCTATCAAGTAATGGAGTTGATGGAAAAAAAACAGGTACAGTATGAGCTAATAGAGGCCGGACGTTATGCCAAAGGCTTACTGAAACATGTTAAAACCTTCGAGCCAGATGCATTAGTCGATAAGTTAATTATTGGTGCACTAATTGAGGCCAGATCTTGTGAACGTTTTGCCAAACTTGCACCGCATCTGGATGAAGAATTAAGTAAATTCTACGTATCGCTACTTCGCTCTGAAGCTCGTCACTACCAAGATTACCTGACGTTGGCCGAGTTAGTATCGGATAAAGATATTAGTGACAGAGTAAGGTTTTTGACCGAGGTTGAAGCTGAGCTTATTTTAACCCCAGATACCGATTTTAAATTCCACAGTGGTTTACCCAATTAACACTATATCCTTGCGGTATTTGAAGTCCTCAAGTTAGCAAGGGCAGTTGTTTAAGATTGGCAGTGTATTGGTCGACAATCAGTATGCTGCCTTGCTCGTACCAGTCACCAACCACAATGCGCTGCTTGTTATCGGCTAATTGATGTATTGCCGGACGGTGGGTATGGCCATGGATCATTCTTTGGCAGTTGGTTTTTAGCAGTAGGCTGTCAACGGCTGATTGCTCAACATCCATAATGGTATAGCTTTTTTGTTGATTGCTTTTTTGACTTTTTTTGCGAATATCAGCAGCGATGTTCTGTCGCGTTGATTTAGGCAAGTTACGGTAAATCCATTTCACGAATGATGAATTTCTGAAGCTTCTAAATCTTTGATAAGCCTTATCGAGCGTGCAAAGGCTATCACCATGCAAGACTACTGTTTTTATCCCATACAAATCTAACTCGACAACTTCTGGAAGTATGATCATTCCAGCTTTACGAGCAAATGATTTGCCAATCATAAAATCTCGATTACCGTGGATAAAATAAATAGGGATGCTTGTGGCGACACGTTTTAGATGGGTGGCTATTTCGTCAGTAAAGGGCTCGGCAATATCATCACTGGTCCAGACTTCAAACAAGTCACCGATGATATAAATCGCTTCAACATCAGCAAGATCTGAGTTGAGGTAGCGAATAAAAGCTTGGCTAATATCTGGGCGGTCTGCACTTAAGTGCAAATCGCCCATAAAAACAGTCTGCATTAATGATTATTCAGCAATGCTTGCACTGTTAATGATAACAGCTTCTAGTGGTACGTCTTGATGCATGCCACGGTTACCTGTGCTAACAGTTTTGATTTTCTCTACAATATCAAAACCTTCAACAACTTCAGCGAATACACAATAGCCCCAGCCTTGAGATGTTTCGGCTTTAAAGTCTAAGAAAGTGTTGTCATTCACATTGATAAAAAACTGTGATGTTGCTGAATGCGGATCAGATGTACGCGCCATCGCTAAGGTACCGACTTTGTTTGATAAGCCGTTGTTCGCTTCATTTTTAACTGCAGCATGAGGGGTTTTCTGAACCATATCTTCAGTAAAGCCACCACCTTGTACCATGAAACCATCAATCACACGGTGAAAAATAGTACCGTCGTAGAAACCTTCTTTTACGTACTTAATGAAGCTTTCAACAGTTAAAGGTGCTTTTTCAGCATTTAAAGCGATTTTGATGTCGCCCATATTTGTGTGCAAAGTGATCATATTTAATTACCTAGATAAAAATTGTTGCGCGATTCTAACTTATCTTACGTGAGGCTTAAAGTGCAGTGTTCAAAACAGTGTTGCTCATGGTAGACTTTGTGGCAATTAAATTGAGTTTTATTAAGAGTAAAAGAGAACCATCGATGTTGAAAATTTACAATAGTATGAGTCGTGAAAAGCAAGAGTTTAAACCGATTAACCCTGGCAAGATTGACATGTATGTATGTGGGATCACCATATATGATTTATGTCACATTGGTCATGGTCGTACTTTTGTGTCTTTCGATATGATAGTTCGCTACTTACGTTATAGTGGCTATGCGGTGAACTACTTACGTAACATCACCGATGTCGACGATAAAATCATTAAACGCGCCGCTGAAAATAACGAAAGTTGTGACTCACTCACTGAGCGTTTGATTGGTGAGATGCACAATGATTTTGACTCATTAAATATGCTACGCCCAGATTTCGAACCAAGAGCGACCCTGCATATTGATGAGATCATCGAAATGGTGCAGACACTCATCGCTAAAGAGCATGCTTATGTTGCTGACAATGGCGATGTGCTCTTTAGTGTGGCTTCATTTGCGGAATATGGCCGCTTATCAGGACAAAACCTTGAACAGCTTCAAGCTGGCGCGCGCGTTGAAGTGGAAGCTGCTAAACGTAATCCTATGGATTTTGTGTTGTGGAAAATGTCAAAACCTGGCGAACCAACGTGGGAGTCTCCATGGGGGCCTGGCCGTCCTGGCTGGCACATTGAATGTTCTGCAATGAATGGCAAACACTTAGGTGAAAACTTTGATATTCATGGCGGCGGTAGCGATTTACAGTTCCCACATCATGAAAACGAAATTGCGCAGTCTTGCTGTGCTCATGGCTCAAAGTATGTCAACTACTGGATGCATACTGGCATGGTGATGGTTGATAAAGAAAAAATGTCTAAATCACTGGGCAACTTCTTCACAATCAGAGATGTGTTAGAACATTACGATCCAGAAACAGTACGTTACTTCTTATTATCGGGTCACTATCGTAGCCAGCTAAATTATTCTGAAGATAATTTAAAGCAAGCTAAGTCGGCTTTAGAACGTATTTATACTTCGTTAAAAGGCTTAGATTTATCAGTTGCTCCAGCAGCTGCACCTGAGTATGTCGGTAAATTTAAACTGGCGATGGATGATGATTTTAATACACCAGAAGCCTACTCGGTTATCTTTGATATGGTACGTGAGATTAACCGTCTTAAATCAGTTGATATGGCGCAAGCCAGCGCCTTAGGTGTTAGCCTTAAGCAATTAACAGACGTGCTAGGCATTATCAGCAACGATGTTGATGTTTATTTCCAAGGCGAGGGCAGTGATGATGAAGTCGCTGAAATTGAGGCCTTGATCGTTGAACGTAATCGCGCCCGCGCTGAAAAAGATTGGCCTGCTGCAGATATCGCTAGAGATAGACTAAATGCCCTTGGGGTTATTCTGGAAGATGGCGAAAATGGTGTAACAACTTGGCGTAAAAAGTAACGTCTAAGTTTAATCCGCCATAAAAAAGCCTGCATTAGCAGGCTTTTTTAGTTAATACAATTATTAACTCTGATTAAACAAAGGTTTAGTCGTGGTAAGTCTCAGCAGCATATAAGGTATTTTCTAGTAAGCTGGCAATTGTCATCGGACCTACACCACCGGGTACTGGGGTAATGAATGCCGCTTTCTCAGCTGCAAGGTCAAATTCTACATCACCCACTAAGCGGCCATTGTCTAAGCGGTTAATGCCCACATCGATAACAATCGCACCAGGTTTAATCCAATCACCAGCAATAAAACCAGGTTTACCTACTGCAACAATCAACAAGTCAGCTTGGCGTACCTTTTGTTCAAGGTTTTTAGTAAAGCGATGACAGGTGGTCGTAGTACAGCCTGCAAGTAGTAGCTCCAATGTCATTGGTCTACCGACAATATTAGACGCGCCAACAATCGTTGCATCAAGACCATATGTATCTACACCCGTTGAGTTGATCAAGGTCATAATGCCTTTTGGCGTACATGAACGCAGCACTGGGATGCGCTGAGCAAGTCGGCCGACATTATAAGGGTGGAAACCATCAACATCTTTATCAGGGCGAATTTGCTCAATGACTTTAGATTCTTCAATGTGTGCAGGTAATGGCAGTTGCACTAAAATGCCATCAATTTTAGGGTCATCATTGCATTGATCAATTAAGGCTAACAATTCTGCTTCAGTGGCCGTGGTCTCTAAATCATATGAATAAGATTGAAAGCCGACTTCTTCACACGCGCGGCGCTTACTTCCTACATAGACTTGTGACGCAGCATCTGCACCAACTAAGATGACCGCTAAGCCAGGAATTCTTTTACCTGCTTCTTTACGGGCAAGTACTTTTTCTTTTAAAGTGATTCGAATAGATTGAGCGATCGCTTTGCCATCAATATTTTGGGCAGTCATGGGGGTATAGTTTCCTTTATGGCGCGATAATAAGACGAAATTAACGAAGCGTATTCTATCAGTCAGCTAAAGTCATGTCATGAATATTGCCTTAGTGATTTTTTAAAAACAGAATTTTTTGTTTGTTAAAACAGCAGCTGAACAAGTTTGTCAAAAAAATCGTTGACGATAGGAAAGTGACTCGTTAATATGCGCTCCGTTCTCACAGCGAAGGTGTTTAAAGAAAATAAACATTGTAGCATTGAACATCTCGGTGATTAGCGCAGCCCGGTAGCGCATCTCGTTTGGGACGAGAGGGTCAGAGGTTCGAATCCTCTATCACCGACCAAATTTATTTATTTGTAAAGCTTCGGTTTTATGAATAAGCTGTAAAAAGATAAGTTGTTAACCAAAGCAACTTATCACGCTAGTAGGATATACAGATTTATCTGTAAACCATGCGCCCGTAGCTCAGTTGGATAGAGCACCCGCCTTCTAAGCGGGTGGTCGCAGGTTCGAATCCTGCCGGGCGTACCAAATTATGGTGATTGTAGCTCAGTTGGTAGAGCCCCGGATTGTGATTCCGGTTGTCGTGGGTTCGAGCCCCATCAGTCACCCCAAATTTTGCATTGATAATGCACAGTTGTAGAAAAAGCGACCTAAGGTCGCTTTTTTTATGTCTAAAATCCCCATTTAACCGCGTTTTCAGACTCGACTCGGCAGTAAACGGTCGCTATAATGTCGCGTCTTGATAAATATCTAATACGGATTACTACGGGTAACAGCGCTTAAACGCTGCTGTATCACTACTTTTATTAGTAAACATTAATCATCAAGAAATGAATATTTAATAGTTGAGTTTTCGACTATTACAAAGGACGTCAGACATATTTCGAGGTAAAACAATGCAAGTTTCTGTTGAAACAACTCAAGGCCTAGAACGTCGCCTAACAATTTCTGTACCTGCTGAGCAAATTGAGAAATTAGTTAAAGACAATTTATTACGTGAAGCGAAGCGTGCAAAGATCTCTGGTTTCCGTCCAGGTAAAGTACCAGTATCAGTAATCAACCAACGTTACGGTAAAGCTATCCGTCAAGATGTGACCGGTGAAGTTATGCAACGCAACTTCATTGAAGCTATCATGGCTGAAAAACTAAACCCAGCTGGCGCACCAGTATTTGCTCCTAGTAAAGCAGAAGGCGAGAACTTCGAGTTCGTTGCTACTTTTGAAATCTACCCAGAAGTTGAATTAACTGGTTTAGATGCAATCGCTGTTGAACAACCACAAGCTGAAGTTAATGACGCTGACGTTGACACCATGATTGAAACGCTTCGCAAGCAACACGCTACTTTCGCTGTAGTTGAAACTGCTGCTGAAGAAGGCAACAAAGTTAAAATGAACTTTGTTGGTTCAGTTGAAGGTGAAGAATTTGAAGGTGGCAAAGCTGACGATTTCGAACTTGAGCTTGGTAGCAACCGTATGATCCCAGGTTTTGAAACTGGCATCATTGGTCATAAAGCCGGTGAAGAATTTGAAGTTGAAGTCACTTTCCCTGAAGATTACCACGCTGAAAACTTAAAAGGTAAAGCGGCTAATTTCGTTATTACTCTTACCGAAGTTCAAGCTGCAGAATTACCAGAAGTAAATGACGAGTTCGCTTCATTATTCGGTATTGCTGAAGGTGGCCTAGAAGCCCTTAAAGCTGAAATCCGTAAAAACATGACTCGTGAACTTGATCAAGCGCTTAAAGCGAATGTTAAAGAGCAAGTTATCGAAGGCTTATTAGCTGCTAACGACATCACTATCCCTAAAGCACTTGTAGACGGTGAAGTGAATGTTCTTCGTCAACAAGCTATGCAACGTTTTGGTGGTCAAGCTGAAAACATGCCTGAGCTTCCAGCTGATCTATTCACTGAGCAAGCTGAGCGTCGCGTTAAAGTTGGTCTATTATTAGGCGAAGTAATCAAAACGAATGAACTTCAAGCTGAAGATGAGCGCGTTCAAGGTTTAATCGCTTCAATGGCTTCTGCTTACGAAGATCCAACTGAAGTTGTTGAATACTACAATGGCAACAAAGAGCTTATGCAGAACATGCGTAACGTAGCTCTTGAAGAGCAAGCTGTTGAAGTGCTATTAAAATCAGCAAAAGTAACTCTAAAAGAAGTTGCTTTTGAAGAATTTATGAACAAGGCAACAGGTAAAGCGTAACCTTCGCTTGACTTGATTGGCGGTTCGCCATTTATAATGGCTCGTATGAGGTTCTCATACGAGCCATTTTTATTTTAGGGAAAGTATAAAATGCATAAAGCGCCAGAATCTGTACTCAATGCTCTCGTACCTATGGTTGTTGAACAAACAGCAAAAGGTGAGCGTTCATATGATATTTACTCTCGTTTATTAAAAGAGCGTGTAATTTTCTTGGTTGGCCAGGTTGAAGAACACATGGCTAATTTGATCGTGGCGCAATTATTGTTCCTAGAATCAGAAAGCCCAGACAAAGATATTTCAATTTACATTAACTCGCCAGGAGGCTCAGTAACAGCCGGCATGGCGATTTATGACACCATGCAGTTTATCAAGCCAAATGTCAGTACAGTATGTATTGGTCAAGCAGCTAGCATGGGCGCTTTTTTACTTGCTGGTGGCGCAAAAGGCAAACGTCATTGTTTACCTAATTCTCGCGTGATGATCCACCAACCATTAGGCGGTTTCCAAGGTCAGGCTTCAGATATTGCAATTCATGCTCAAGAAATTCTTGGCATTAAGAACAAATTGAACCAAATGTTGGCGGAACATACCGGTCAACCAATGGAAATCATTGAACGTGATACTGACCGTGATAACTTCATGAGTGCTCAAGAAGCAGCCGATTATGGTTTAGTTGATTCAGTTTTTGAAAAGCGTAGCTGATCTTTACGCCTGAGTGCGCTATTCTTTGAAGAATAGAGTATTAAAATATAAGACTGTGTTTGTGCATTTAAACAGTACAGATGGTTTTCTACAGACAGTGTCTAGGCTGTAACAGAGGTAGAGTTAATGGGCGATAACAAAAATTCCGGTGACAGCGGTAAGCTGCTGTACTGCTCTTTTTGCGGGAAAAGCCAACATGAAGTTAGAAAGCTAATTGCTGGACCTTCAGTATATGTTTGTGACGAATGTGTCGAGTTATGTAATGACATAATTCGTGAAGAGATAAAAGAAATTTCGCCTAAACGCGATCAAGACCAATTACCAACGCCACACGAATTACGTAATCACCTCGATGATTACGTCATTGGTCAGAATCAGGCAAAAAAGGTGCTATCGGTAGCGGTTTATAATCACTATAAGCGCTTACGTAATGGTACGCCGATTGAAGGTGTTGAGCTTGGTAAAAGTAATATCTTACTTATTGGGCCTACAGGTAGTGGTAAAACATTACTGGCTGAAACCTTAGCGCGTTCACTTGATGTGCCGTTTACTATGGCTGATGCAACCACATTAACTGAAGCAGGTTATGTGGGTGAAGACGTTGAAAACATTATTCAGAAACTTCTGCAAAAATGTGATTACGACGTTGAAAAAGCGGAACGTGGTATTGTTTACATCGATGAAATCGACAAGATTAGTCGTAAATCTGACAATCCTTCTATAACTCGTGATGTATCGGGTGAAGGTGTTCAGCAGGCGCTACTAAAACTAATTGAAGGTACTGTTGCTTCTGTGCCACCTCAAGGTGGTCGTAAGCATCCACAACAAGAGTTTTTGCAAGTTGATACTTCAAAGATCTTATTTATTTGTGGTGGTGCGTTTGCTGGGCTTGAAAAAGTTATTGAGCAACGTGGCTTAACAGGTACTGGTATCGGTTTTGGCGCTGAAGTTAAAGGTGATGCAGATAAAGCGACTATCTCGCAAACATTAGGTAAGGTTGAACCAGAAGATTTAATTAAATTTGGTTTGATCCCTGAGTTTATCGGTCGTTTACCTGTTGTTGCGACGCTAACTGAATTAGATGAATCTGCATTGGTTCAAATCTTATCTCAACCTAAAAATGCACTTACTAAGCAATATGGTGCCTTATTTGAGATGGAAGATGTTGAGTTAGAGTTCCGCGAAGATGCGCTTAAAGCCATTGCTCATAAAGCAATGACCCGTAAAACCGGTGCTCGTGGACTTCGTTCAATTATCGAAGATATTTTACTCGATACCATGTATGACATCCCTTCAGTGGAAGGCGTGATTAAGGCCGTTGTTGATGAGTCTGTAGTAAAAGGCGAATCCGCACCAATCCTAATTTACGAAAATGCCGAAAGCCAAGTTGCTGGTGGTGAACAATAAATAGACGATTTAGTCTTTTATTAAAAATAAGGAGTCCATTGGGCTCCTTTTTTCGTATTAACCATTGAAAGTTTGAGAAACATCCCAATATACTGACTTATAAAATCCATTCATCAAACGGAATCGAACTATGACCCAAGAGCGTGAAGCGCATATCGAACTCCCCGTGCTGCCACTGCGAGATGTAGTGGTTTATCCCCATATGGTAATTCCGTTGTTCGTCGGACGAGAGAAATCTATTCGTTGTCTCGAATCGGCAATGGAACAAGACAAGCAAATTTTATTGGTCGCACAGCGAGAAGCTGATTTAGACGAGCCAACAAAAGAAGATATTTTCGACGTCGGTACCGTAGCCTCAATTTTGCAGTTATTAAAACTACCTGACGGGACCGTTAAAGTCTTAGTTGAAGGTGGTCAGCGTGCAAAAGTAACCGCTTACACCCAAGAAGATGAATTCTTTGTCGCGACAGCTGAATACTTAGCTTCTGAAGACTTAGCTGACAAAGAAGAAGAAGTCTTAGTCCGCAGTGCAATCAGTCAATTTGAAGGTTACATCAAGCTTAACAAGAAAATACCGCCTGAAGTGCTCACTTCATTAACCGGTATTGAAGAAGCAGCGCGCCTTGCTGACACCATGGCGGCGCATATGCCACTTAAGCTAGAAGACAAACAGTCTGTGCTTGAGATGATTAATGTTGGTGAGCGCCTTGAATACTTAATGGCGATGATGGAAGGCGAGATTGACTTATTACAAGTTGAAAAACGCATCCGTGGCCGCGTTAAGAAACAAATGGAAAAGAGTCAACGCGAATACTATTTGAATGAGCAAATGAAAGCCATTCAAAAAGAATTAGGCGATCTTGATGAAGGCCAAGATGAGTTTGAAGTATTAGCTCGGAAGATCACTGAGGCTAAAATGCCAGCAGAAGCCAAAGAAAAAGCCGAAGCTGAGTTAAACAAACTGAAGATGATGTCTCCAATGTCTGCAGAAGCGACTGTTGTCAGAAGCTATGTCGATTGGATGACCTCGGTACCTTGGAGTCAGCGTTCTAAAATTAAGCGTGATTTATCAAAAGCTGAAGCCATTCTTGATACCGATCACCATGGGCTTGAGAAGGTTAAAGAGCGCATTTTAGAGTATCTTGCGGTACAAAGCCGTGTTAAACAGCTTAAAGGGCCAATTCTTTGTCTAGTGGGCCCACCAGGTGTCGGTAAAACGTCACTCGGTCAGTCAATTGCAAAGGCGACAGGTCGTAAGTATGTGCGTGTTGCATTAGGTGGTGTGCGTGATGAAGCCGAGATCCGTGGTCATCGTCGTACTTATATTGGTTCTATGCCAGGTAAAGTCATTCAAAAAATGGCTAAAGTGGGCGTTAAAAACCCATTATTCCTATTAGATGAAATTGATAAAATGAGTTCTGATATGCGCGGCGATCCATCGTCAGCATTATTAGAAGTATTAGATCCTGAACAAAACTCAGCATTTAACGATCATTACCTTGAAGTGGATTATGACTTATCAGACGTAATGTTTGTCGCTACCTCAAACTCAATGGATATCCCTGGACCATTACTTGACCGTATGGAAGTGATCCGTTTATCGGGTTACACCGAAGATGAAAAGCTTAATATTGCTAAGAAGCATTTATTAACCAAACAGATTGAGCGTAATGGCTTAAAAGCGAGTGAGATAACCATAGAAGACAGTGCCATTATTGGCATGATCCGTTATTACACCCGTGAAGCTGGCGTGCGTTCATTAGAGCGTGAGCTGTCTAAAGTTTGTCGTAAAGTCGTAAAAATGATTTTGCTTGATAAGTCAGTGAAAACCGTTGTTGTGGATCAAGATAACCTGAAATCTTTCTTAGGTGTGCAGCGCTTTGATTACGGTAAAGCTGAATCTAACAATCAAATTGGTCAAGTTACTGGCCTTGCATGGACTCAAGTTGGTGGTGATTTACTGACCATTGAAGCCACTTCGGTGCCAGGTAAAGGCAAACTTGCTTATACCGGTTCGCTAGGTGACGTGATGCAAGAGTCAATTCAAGCTGCTATGACCGTTGTTAGAGGCCGCGCAGAGCAGTTGGGGATCAATAACGACTTTTATGAAAAGCGTGATATCCATGTTCATGTACCAGAAGGTGCAACGCCAAAAGATGGTCCTTCAGCAGGTGCGGCAATGTGTACTGCTTTAGTATCAAGTTTAACCGGCAACCCGGTTAAAAGTGACGTAGCGATGACGGGTGAAATTACCCTTCGTGGTGAAGTGTTACCAATTGGTGGCCTGAAAGAGAAACTGCTTGCGGCGCATCGCGGTGGGATAAAAGTTGTGCTTATTCCTAAAGAAAATGAGCGTGATTTAGAAGAAATTCCAGCAAATGTGATTGCTGATTTAAAGATCCACCCTGTAAGGTGGGTCGAGGAAGTCCTTGAATTGGCCTTAGAAAGACCTGTTAAAGGCTTCGAAGTGGTCAAAAAGTAACTAATCAGTAAGAAAACTTGCTAGTAACCCAAAAAAAATGAAAAAAGGGGCTTAACAAACACGAAAGCTGTGGTAGCCTAGATAAGTGGAGAGTCAGTTAGCACCAAACCCTTGGCGCATCTGACTTTGAGCTGTATCCAAGTACATTTTTTTTTTGGTTTTCCAACTAAGTTTGGTGTGGTATCAAACTTACGATAAAAAGCCTCCGTAGACCGTTCCAAAGACGGATTTGGTTGCGGCGCAAAAATAACATTCAAGGGGATGACATGAACAAATCTGAACTAATCGAGAAAATCGCTTCTGGTGCTGACATTTCTAAAGCAGGCGCTGGCCGTGCACTAGATTCTTTTATTGCTGCTGTTACTGAAGCGCTTAAAGAAGGCGATAAGATTTCTCTAGTTGGTTTTGGTACTTTTGAAGTACGTCAACGTGCAGAACGTACTGGCCGTAACCCACAAACGGGTGCAGAAATCAAAATTGCAGCAGCAAACATTCCTGCCTTCAAAGCTGGTAAAGCACTAAAAGACGCTGTTAACTAAATAGTTGGTATCGTTGCCTTTTGTAAGGCATTTGTAGAAAGCACTGTTTTAACAGTGCTTTTTGCGAAATAAAGTATCAGAATTAACTTTGTTTTTTTGATATTAGGAGAGATAAGGCATACCTCGGTAGCGTCTGAATACTCCGTCTAAATTACAAGAAGGCGCATCCGCAAAAGGTGCGCCTTTTTATTTTATTATGTCGCAACAAGCGAGAATTCAGATGTTAGAAAAAATTCGCGAAGGTTCACAGGGCGTTATAGCTAAAAGTATTTTAGTACTGGTGATCCTTTCGTTCGCATTTGCTGGTGTCAGTAGTTACCTAGGAACCTCGACAGATGTTCCAGCCGCAGTAGTTAATGGTGACGAAATCACAGCCAATGAATTAGAACAAGCATTCCAAAATGAACGTGGCCGTTTAGAACAACAACTAGGCGAAATGTTTGATGCCTTAGCTGCTGATGATAACTATATGAATGGTATCAAGCAGAATGTATTAGATCGTTTGATTTCAGATAAGCTAATTAGCCAAGCGGCTGAAGATTTGGGACTACGTGTTTCAGATGAGCAAATTAAACAAGCGATTCTGAATGAGCAAGCATTCCAAACCGATGGTGTATTTGATAATGACCGCTACTTAGCTGTACTACGTCAATTAGGTTATCAAACCACTAGCTTTAGAAATATGATGCGTGTTGATATGACTCGTCGTCAACTTTTAACCGCGCTAGTGGGAAGTGAGTTTGTTCTTGATGGTGAAGCAAAGCAATTAGCTGAAGTTCAAGGTCAAACCCGTGATATTCGTTATTTAGTTGTGGACTCTACACCTTTCTTAGCTTCTTCAACAGTTTCTGCTGAAGAGATTAAAGCCTATTACGAAAGTAACTTAATTCAGTTCATGAGCCAAGAAAAAGTTAGCTTAGAATATGTCGAGTTGGACGTTGCAGATCTGGCTAAAGGTATCGAAACGTCAGTTGATGATGCGCGTGCTTTTTATGAAGACAACCAACAACAATATCAAACGCCAGAAAAACGTTTAGCTGCACATATTTTATTTGCATCTGGCGATGATAGCGCCGATGAAGCAAAGGCCGAAGCTGCTTTAGCTAAATTACAAGCTGGTGAAGACTTTGCTGCCATTGCTAAATCAGATTCAGATGACCAATTTAGCGCAGAGCAGGGCGGTCAACTCGATTGGTTCGAACAAGGTGTAATGGATCCTGCATTTGACTCAGCTTTATTTGCACTTTCAACTGGTGAGTACTCACAAATTGTGAAGAGTGAATTTGGTTATCACATTATCAAGTTACTCGATGTGGAATCTGGTGCTGCAGCGCCGTTTGATGACGTGCAAGATAAAATCATCGCTGATCTTCAAAACAAAAAAGCGGTTGATGAATTTTATAGCTTACAAAGTGTTTTAGCCGATACCAGCTACGAAATACCTGACACTTTAGATGAAACAGCTAAAGCATTAGGAGTTGAGGTTCAATCAACAGCGTTATTTTCTCGTGATAATGCGCCTGTTAATTTAAATACTCCAGCTTTAATCAAAGCTGCATTTTCTGATGACGTTATTGGTAGCGGCATGAACAGTGAAGTGATTGAGTTAGCACCTAACCATGTGGTTGTGATTCGTTTACTGCAACATAAAGATGCTGGTACATTGCCATTAACTGAAGTATCTAGCAGCATTGAAGCACGTTTATTGCAAGATAAAGCGAACTTTGCCGCAAGTGAAAAAGCCAATGAATATTTAGCGCAATTAAAAGTAGGCACTGAAATCACTGAAGTTGCAGTAGCAACGAAAGAGAAGCTAGCACGATTTAATCAAGATATTGATCAAGCTATCTCGACTAAGGCATTTAAAATTGCAGCTCCAGATGCTGGTGCAAGCTCATTTGATACCGCTGCATTAGCTAATGGCTATGCGGTTATTGCTTTGGATAAAGTTAATGATGCAGAAGGTATTGATGCAAATATTGTTGAAAGTATTAAGCAACGTTTAGTACCTCAATACAGCGAAGCTGATTACCGTTCAGTTGTCGCAGCTTTAAAAGCAAAAGCAACAGTTGAATACCCAGTAGCTGAATAAGCTGATTGGAATTCACAAAAGCCAAGGTTCGCCTTGGCTTTTTTATGTCAAAATTTTGAGGTTCTTATAAGGATATTTATGAACTTAGCATTGTTTGATTTTGATGGAACTATTACAAGTAAAGATACTTACACGCCATTTATTTACTCAAGTGTACCTAAGTGGCGTTTAATCGTTTGTTATCCGATATTAATCCCTGTGATAGCCGCTTATAAATGGCAGCTCATTGGTGGGTCAAGAACGCGTAGCATCATTTCTAAGTTTGCTTTTTGGCAACAAGATGAGCAACACATTAAGGCCATCGGCGAAGATTATGCTACAAGTTTTGATCTACAAATCAAACCTCAAGCGCTAGCGCGTCTGCAATGGCATCAGATGCAAGGTGACACCATTGTTGTGGTTTCGGCATCACTTAATGTTTATTTAGCGCCATGGTGTCGCCAGCATGGATTTAAACTGATATGTGCAGAGCTAGAAAGTAAAAAGGGTAAACTGACCGGACGGTATATTAATGGTGACTGTAGCGGCGCTGCAAAATCAAATCGAGTTTTAGCTCAGTTTGACCTACAAGATTTTGATAAAGTGTATGCCTATGGTGATACAGAAGAAGATAAACCCATGCTAGAACTTGCTGATGTCAGTTATTACCGATGGCAAAAACTGACAGGCTAACGCCGTTATATAGTAAAAAACTAAGGTATGGCTTTACTGTTTACTAGTAAATCTAGCGGTTTATAAGCCAAACAACTTGTTGCAGTCATGGGACTAAAAATCGGACTTGTAAGTTGTGTTTATATGAAAGATAAGTCAGTTTTAAACTAAGAGGTCTAGTCAAAAATTGAAAGATTTACATGCTCAATTTGAAGTGCTGTTAAGCTATATCGATAATAATCTACCTGCAATTTCTGCGTTTGATGACAATCTCAACAGCCGCTTAGCGGCGATTGCAGGGGTTGCTGAAGTGCATTTTGGTGCGTTATTTTACAGTCTGTTTCATACTAAAGTGCAGGATTATATTCGTTTGCTAAAAAACCTTGAAGCGGCGCAGTTACTGGGTTTTGATAAAACTATTAGCTTAGATACTGTCGCGTTAAAAATGGGCTACCCGTCAACTGCGGCATTTATTACCGCGTTTACCGACAGCATTGGTCAAAGTCCGCAAAGCTTTCAACACTCGCCTAACTGGGGTAACTTTTTTGCCAAGCAGCAACCACTGAGTACCCTAGCAGAAGGGCATGAGCAGTTTTCTGCTGCTGAGGTTAATATTCAGGTATCGGATTTAACGACCATAGAGTTAGTGGTTATAGAGCATCGTGGACCCGCTTGTTATTTATCTCAATCGAAAAATGCCTTAAACGCATTTAGGCAAAAATATCACTTATCGCCCAGTACTAGTCGCACCTTTAATTTCGTTTATGATATGCCTTATCCGCAAATTAATGCCTTAACTGACGATCAATCCATGTTATCGCTGGATATTGGTGTGAGTGTCAATCAAGCGCAGCTTACTGAATTAGCGCCTGTTATTGCTGAGTTTGGTTGTTTTTCGAACAGGTCTGTGACTAAGGGGCGTTATGCTCAGTTTTATCATTTGGGTTCTGAAAAAGAGCTCAATAGCAAAATAAAATATCTTTATAGTCATTGGCTTGCTGCCAGTGATTGGACTTTAACGACCCAGCCGCTGATAATTGAACGCTTGGATGTGATTAAGAGTGAGGCTGTTGAAGCTGCTATTGCCGATGACAACCAAGAGCTTGTAGAGGTTAGAGTCTATTTAAAATTACAGTAACAGGTATCCGTATATGTTCACTGTAAGAAATTAACTCATCGTTTTATTGCGATACGAGCCGCATCATCTCGGCGCATAGCCAAGCCATGTAAGTTGCCCAAGCATAACCAAATACTGAGAACATGATCGCGATAGGTACCAGTGAGCGGTGAAATGCAATTGCCACCACAGGGGATGATGCCGCGCCGCCAATACAGCATTGACTTGCTAATGCCATATAAGCCACAGGTGCTTTCATCACTAGCCCAGCAATAATCACGAACAGGCTATGAATTGCTAACCATACAAAGCCGATGGCAAAGTAGATTGGAAAGTCATCAATCATGGTCAAGTCCATTCTAAGGCCCATACTAGCAATCAAAATATACAGCATGACAGTGGAGACCTTTGATGCACCGAATTGCTCAAGTTCACGCACTTTGGTATTTGAAAGTGCAATACTGATAGTGGTCACTATGATGACAATCCAAAAGAAATTTGAAGTCAGACTAAACTTTTCTGTTGCAGGGTAGTGGGCGGCAAAATATGGCGCCAGAATATCAGCCCCCATATGTGCTAATCCCGTCACGCCAAATGCCACACTGAATATTAATATGTAATCAGTTATGGTGATATTCTTGACCGTGTGAGCTTGCTGATATTCGCTTGTAGCGATTAACCGCTGATAATTGCTTGAGTCGGCACCCGTTTTTTTATCTATCGCAGCAGCATTATTGGCGCAGATTAATAAAAATGACATCCAAATCGCTGAGTAGACTACATTGACCGAAATCATAATCGCAAATAAGTTTTCTTTTACCTGATAGATTTCTTTCATGGCAAGTTGATTCGCTGTGCCACCAACCCAATTCCCTGCTAAGGTCGCCATTCCGCGCCAGGCAGCATCTTCACCTAGCCAATTAATAGATTCAGGCGCTATTTTCGCAAAAAGTATCAGAGTTAACGGGCCGCCAATAATAATGCCTAAGCTGGCAATTAAAAACAGCATGACAATTTTAGGGCCCAATAATAGAATGGATTTTATGTCTACACTGATAATTAGTAATGTTAAACAAGCGGGCATTAAATACTTTGAGGATATGTGGGGTAATTGACTTTGGGAAGCATCGACAATGTTTAAGGTATTTAAAAATGATGGCAACACATAAATCATGACCATAATGGGCACAAAACGGTAAAGTTGTTTCCAAAAGCTTTGTTTTAGCTTGCTAGTATAAAATACCAAACCAATAATCGCGGCCAACAAGCCAAAAATGACCGGATCTGCAGTAATCATAATTTATATTGGCAACCTTATTAGTTTATCGCTTTGTTATTGATTGCAGAATTGGATGAACTCTTCAAGTAACGGACTTAATGCTTCTTCATTACGCCAAATAGACCAGTAGTTTCGCTCGAAATCCCACTCTGGTAAATCTATTTCAATAAGTTGACCGCTGGCTATTTCTTCTTTTACAGCAAGGTAGGGCAGTACACTAACGCCAATGCCAGTACCAATAGCACGTTTTATCGCGCCCATAGTATTCATTGATAATTCTTGATGAATATTGATACTGGCACTTTTTAATAGCTGGGTATTACGTAGCCTCGACACCGAAATGGTTTCATCCATAACCCATAATTGTTGCGACAGCAATTCAGGGGTAATGGTTTCGCTTGCTATTGGATTGTTACTGCCGATGACGATACACAATCTATCTTTAAGCCACTGCTGATATTGTAAATTATTTAACCCAGGCTTGGCATCGACAAAACCTAAATCCAGTTCTTTTTCAGACACCATTTTCTCGATGGCTAAACTGTTGTTAATCACTAGTTTAATATCAACACAGGGGTGTTGTTGTTTAAATAATGGGATGATTCTTGAAAGAATATAGTTACCCGCAGTTTTACTACTGCCAACTTTGATGGTGCCACCGATGGCTGTTCGCTCAGTAAACATCTGCTCTAATTGATTACTTTTAGAAAGCATCTCATTGGCGTAAGGCAAAATAACTTCACCATTATCATTAATGGTTAAGCCGTTACTGCTTCTCTCAAACAGACGGGTGCCTAATGAACCTTCTAAATCCTTTAACGCCATACTGACAGCGGGGACTGACATATGTAATGTTTTGGCTGCTTTAGAGATCTGACCATTAATATGGATGGCTTTAAATATTGACAGTTGCTTGAGTGTGATTTTCATGTGCAAATTATTCTATGAATTCATCAATAGTATAACGAGTTGACAATATTACTCTGTAAATGCTAACGAGTTCAAGTTATTTGAAAAAGTCTTACCTTGTTAGCATAAACCCATCATTTATGATGGGTTTATCATATTTTATCAGCGAGACCTACATCGATATAAGTGCAGATATTAACGCGAAATAAAAATTGGACTTAGAAATCGTAGCGCACGCCTAGGGTAAATACATTATCATCTTCTAATTCAATCGTCGGGCCTGTGTTAGCAACCCGATATTCACCTTCATAGGTGGCGTAGTGGCCAAACACCATCGTTGATTTTGATAGACGGTAATCGGCACCGACTGTGAATGAGCTAATATCGACATCGGTCGCTTCCTTGTATTGCGCTGAAGAGACGTCATTATTTTTAAAATACTTACCAAAACCGGCCTTATCCTTGCCATATTCAGCTTTAAAGTTGATGCCACTCCAGTTATATATTGCGCTAATAAAGTAGGAATTACCTTCTTTATCACTATAGGTTTGGCTTTGGGTATTTTGTAATAAACCGCCTAGTTTAAGACTACCTATTTTGACTTGACCAACCCCGCGGTATGCGTCGACACCGCCAATGGTGTTATATGCCGCTGCAACATAATAACGTTGTTTTTTGAGTTTTTTATCACCAGCGGTGACGCTTAATGCGTACTGACTTTCGCCAGAGTCATAATTGTCATCCACTAAATAGGTCGCATTGACACTGACTAAATCGGCAATTTGTGGAGAATAGTATGTGATGCCATCGGCTTTCCTGTCTTGCCCAGCAATCATTCTATTGTAGGCGGCATTGGTTAATGCGAATGCTTCAGCAGTACCTTTTGAGGTTTTCATTACCGTATCATTACGACCGACAATGATGGTACCAAAGTCACTTTTTAACCCTAAGTAGGTGTTTCTTGGTTGAAATAAATCATCATCAGCTTCGTTGGTGGCAGCGTTAACTTGCACTTCAACATTGTAAATGATTTCAATGTTTTCAGTTATTTTCTCACTGCCTTTTACCCCTAAGCGAGAAAAGTTATTTTCTAGCACAGTGCCCGACTTTTGATTTTGTGTTGTGAAACCGTTATCAGATTCTGTTAGTGCCATTTCTAGACGGCCATAGAACTGCGGTGACTCAGCGAAAGCGGCAAAAGAACTTGCTGATAGAATTGATACAACAGTGAGTGAAACTAGTGACTTGTTCATCTTCATAATCATCTCTATTTTAAAATAATATTATCAATTGGTTACGCTGCTTTGGCTAATAAATAGATTCATTAGTAAACCTTAATATCATCAGTTTTGAGGAGGTCGCAGTGTATGTAAACCTGCTATACATAATAGGGTTGAACCACGGAGATAAATTCTAACTGGGTCACAGATGTTGTTATTTTGTAGCTGTTTAAGTTAATTTTAATGTGGTTTCATTAAAACTGAACCAAGTGACAATGTTGACTCATGTCTAAGTTTTACAATCTCTTTATGGGTACTCTTCGTCCAACAAAGCAAGTTGTGAAAATGATAATTAGAGGTATGAACCAATGAAACTTAAATATTTAGCTTCGGCAGTGGCAGTGATGATGCTTACTTCTGGCAGCGTAATGGCAAAAAATGACTTAGCGTCTTTCCATACTGAAATGGGTGACTGTCAAAGCTGTCACGTTGCAGAAAAAATGAAAGACATCAAGAAAAGCATGACTGATAGCCAAACTCATGAGAACGCCCAGTGTCAGGACTGTCATGGTGGTTATGCTGATTTAGTTAACGATGAACTTGCGTTTGACCCTCATGCATCTCATTTAGGTGATATCAACTGTACTTCTTGTCATACCGCCCATGCTAAACCTGAGTTGACTTGTAATAACTGTCATAACTTTGAAATAGAAATGCCATTTGCTGATTCAACAGCGAAGAAAAAGTGGGATGGCGATTGGAATCAAGAAAAAATCCAACAAGCGATTGATAAAGGCCCTGTAGAAACCGTTGATGTGATTGTTGTTGGTGGCGGTAGTGCTGGTTTCAACGCGGCGATTTCTGCAAAAATGGCTGGTGCTAACGTCGTTTTATTTGAAAAAGCACCTTACACTGGCGGTAACTCAATGCTGGCTGCAGGCGGTATGAACGCTGTCGGCACACCACAACAAAAAGCCAAAGGCATTGAAGACACTGTTGATTGGTATGCTGAAGATGCCATGAAAGGCGGTCGTTATCAAAATGACCCTAAACTTGTGCAAACTATGGCCGAAGAGTCTGCTGGCGCTGTAGCATGGCTTGAGTCTTTAGGTGCTGATATGTCAGAGCTTAAACGTTCAGGCGGCGCCAGAGCAGAGCGTACTCACGCCCCATCAGGTGGACGCTCTGTAGGTCCACACTTAATTGATACCTTGCGTAAAGCGGCAGTAGAACGTGATATTCCAGTTCGCGTTAACTCAAGAGTTGAAAAAATCGTCTTAAATGATGACCAATCAGTTGCTGGTGTGGTGGTTCATGGCCGTCATTCAGGCTACAACATGGTCGCTGCAGATTCTATTGTATTAGCGACAGGTGGTTATGGTATGAATAAGCAAATGGTTGCTTACTACCGCCCAACAATGAAAGACATGACCAGCTCTAACAACGTCACTGCAACGGGTGATGGTGTGCTACTTGCTAAAGAAATTGGCGCTTCAATGACAGATATTGATTGGGTTCAAGCGCATCCTACAGTGGGTAAAGATAGCCGTATTTTGATTTCTGAAACCGTTCGTGGTGTTGGTGCAATTATGGTTAATACTGATGGTAACCGTTTCATTAATGAACTAACGACTCGTGACCGTGCATCAGATGCAATCTTAAAGCAAAAAGATCAATATGCTTGGTTAGTGTTTGATGCGCAATTGGTTGAGAAAAAGAAAATGGTACGTGGTTACGAACATTTAGGTATGTTAAGTAAAGCCAACACCATTGAAGAACTGGCAAAAATCACCGGTATGGCTGATTTACCGAAAACTGCAGCGGATTACAACAAGTATAAAGCAGCAGGTAAAGATGATGCATTCGGCCGCGCCAATATGCCATTAAGCTTAAGCACGCCGCCATACTACGCTGTAAAAGTAGCTCCAGGTATTCACCATACTATGGGCGGGATCGCAATTGATACTGATACGAATATCTTGAACCTACAAAGCTGGAAAATGCCTGGTTTGTTTGCGGCTGGTGAGGTCACTGGTGGTGTTCATGGTTATAACCGTCTAGGCGGTAACGCAATCGCTGATACGGTAGTTTTTGGTCGTATAGCTGGTGAAAACGCCGCTAAGCACGCATTAAAAACAAAGTAACTATTAGTTAAATTTCATCATCCCTGCCAAAGGCCAAGTCTCATCAGCTTGGCCTTTTTTATTAATAAAGCCGCATTAATAAAATAAAGAGTCACTGTGCAGTTAACCAGATATAAAAAAGCCAAGTTATGATCACTTGGCTTTTCTTATTACCTTAGAGGATTAAAGGCTGATAACATCAAAAGTCACGTTTGGATTAACGTCAGCTTCATAGTCGATGCCAGCAATACCAAAACCAAACAGTTTTAAAAACTCTTCTTTGTATTCATTGTAATCAGTCAGTTCAGCAAGGTTTTCAGTGGTGACATCCGGCCATAAGTCACGGCAATGTTTTTGAATTTCTTCGCGTAACTCCCAATCATCTAAACGAAGACGATTTTCATCATCTGTTGGTGCCGCTTGATCATCAGCGCGATATAAACGCTCGCTGAACATACGGTAAATTTGGTCCATACAGCCTTCATGAACGCCTTCTTCACGCATTTTCTTAAATACCATCGCGATGTATAAAGGCATTACCGGGATAGCAGAGCTTGCTTGAGTGACAACACTCTTAAGCACAGCCACATTGGCAGAGCCGCCTGTTTTGGCTAACTTTTCATTAAGGCTATGAGCCGCACGGTCTAAATCCATTTTGGCTTTACCTAATGCGCCATGCCAGTAGATAGGCCAAGTGATCTCGGTGCCAATATAGCTGTAGGCCACGGTTTTACAATTATCCGCTAATACACCCGCATCACTTAAGGCGCTCATCCATAATTCCCAATCTTGACCGCCCATCACTGTCACGGTATCAGCAATTTCTTGCTCTGTTGCTGGCTCTACCGAGGTTTCGATGATGGTGTTTTTGTTGGTGTCTACCGCAGTTGCGGTATAAGTTTCACCGATAGGCTTAAGACTTGAGCGGATCACTTCACCGGTATCAGGCAATTTACGCACTGGAGAAGCTAAAGAGTAAACCACCATATCAATTTGACCTAAGTCTTGTTTGATAAGCTCAATGACTTTTTGTTTAGCTTCATGGCTAAATGCATCACAGTTAATGCTTTTTGAATATAAACCTTCAGCTTTAGCGAATTTATCAAAGTAGGCAGAGTTGTACCAACCGGCCGTACCTGGTTTGGTTTCTGTGCTTGGTTTTTCAAAGAAAACACCAATGGTGGCCGCATCACTACCGAACGCTGATGCAATACGAGAAGATAAGCCGTAGCCACTTGAAGAGCCAACCACTAAGACTTTTTTAGGGCCATTGGCAATTTTGCCTTTTGCTTTGGTTAATTCGATTTGTTCTTTGACGTTAGCTTCACAACCGATAGGATGAGTGGTTGTACAAATAAAGCCACGTGTTTTAGGTTTAATAATCATAATTTGGTTTCTTCCTTTAACAATCGCACTAGGATAAATAGTTAGGCGACGAATTGGCACTAGTTTTTATGTTTTTTGGCTAAATTACTCAGTGGTTGGAGCAGTTTAGCGTTTGGCTGTGAGTTGTGTTTGCTGCGATATTAAGCGGCGAGAGTATTCTTGTTGTGGGTGATTGAATAATTCTTCTGTGCTCGCTAGTTCAACTACGCTGCCATTTTTGAGCACCAGTACCTTGTCACTAAAATGACGTACAATGTTCAAATTGTGGGTCACAAAAATATACGATAGCCCCATTTCTTTTTGTAATTTTATCAGCAGATTAAGTATTTGAGAACGCACTGATAAATCTAATGAGGCAAGTGCTTCATCAGCGATAATGATTTTAGGGTTTAACATTAAAGCTCTAGCAACGGCTACACGTTGTTTTTGACCTTCAGAGACCATATGAGGATAGAAATTGGCATGTTCAGGTAGTAAGCCCACTTTTCTGAGTCTATCTGCCACCCGCACTTTTCGTTCCGCTGAATTCAATGTGGTGTTAAATCGTAATGGTTCTTCTAGTAGGCTACCAATGGTTAACCTCGGGTTTAATGAGGTGTTAGGGTCTTGAAAAATCATTCTAATTAAGCGGCTGCGCTGTTTGATATTTCGCGCCTCCAATGCTTCCCCTTCAAACAATATTTCTCCACCGCTGCGAGGCTCTGCGCCAACCAGTATTCGCGCTAAGGTACTTTTACCTGAGCTTACTTCACCGACAATAGCCAAGGTTTGTCCACGCTCAAGTTCAAATGATAGTGGTGACAGGGCTTGATTATATTGCGCTTTGAACCTTTTATAACCCGTAAAATAGCGTTTGCTTAGCTGGTTTACTTTAAGTAATGGAGTTGTCATCTTCTATCTCACTGTTATACGGGAAATGGCAGGCAAAATAGCGATCTTTTTCGTGGGCCAAACTGGGTTGGATAACACATGCTCTTTGGGCGTCAGGGCAGCGAGGACCCAGCCTGCACCCTGCAGGCAAATGCTGCAATGACGGCGAGGAACCTTGCAATGTTGGTAAATAGGCTTTGTGGCGTATTTGGCCTGCAAAGTCTGGCAGATTTTTGAATAATGCTTTGGTATAGGGGTGATAGGGTTGTTTGATTAATTCGTTAACGGGCCCCGACTCCATGATTTGTCCGCTGTATAAAATACTGATGCGATCGCACCATTTTGCTAAAGTTTCTAGTTCATGGCTGACTAGCAGTATAGAGACATTTTGAAGTTGGTTTAATTGAGCTAACAAACGAAATATTTGCGCTTGAGTACTTAATTCCATCGCATTCGTTGGTTCGTCGGCGATTAATAACTTAGGGTGGTTAGCTACTGCCATAGCAATCATTACCTTTTGGCAGGCACCTTCAGAAAGTTCCCAAGGGTAGCGCTTCATAATGGCTTTGGGCTTTTTAATTCCAACTTTATGAAGCCATTTTTGCGCGGTTAAATGAGTGTCTTTTGCTCTGCGCCAAAAAGGCACGGCTTTGTTTGGCGTGAGCGATTCAATTAACTGACTGCCGATAGTTTTTACCGGGTCTAAACTGCCAGAAGGGTCTTGGAAAATCATGGTCATATCACTGCCCATTAAGCTGCGACGTTGCTTTTTAGTCATTTCCAATAAATTTTTGCCATCCCACATCATGCGATCGGCAATGATGCGCCAGTTTGGGCCTAAAACGCCTAGTACCGCTTTGGCTAATAAGCTACGCCCAGAACCTGATTCACCAACTAAGCCATGAATTTCACCCGGATTAATGGTTAAACTGACTTTCTCAAGTACCTTCACTGTGCCTTGTGGGGTATCGAGTTCGATAGTGAGATTTCTGACATCAAGTAATGGCATGGGCTAGTTTCTTATCGGCGCGAGCGCCGAGCGTAATCCGTCACCCACCAAATTAATGGATAACACAGTAAATAGGATCGCCAAACCTGGAATGGTAATCGACCAAGGCGCAATTAATTGGCTGTTTAACCCTTGAAAAATCATCGCTCCCCACTCTGAGCTAGGGGCTTGTGCTCCAAGATTGAGAAAGCCTAAGGCGGCAATGTCTAATATCGCCACCGATATGGCAATGGTCGTTTGAATAATAACCACTTCCCAGACGTTTGGCATGATGACATACCAAAAGATTTGTATTTGACTGGCGCCATCAAGTTTAGCGGCAATAACGTATTCTTTTTGTAGCTCTTCATGTACTGCTTGGTGAATTGCCCGCACAAATTGCGGCGTTAAGGCTAAGCCTACTGCCCAAAATACATTTATTAACCCCGGACCGGTCACTGCGACAACCAAAATGGCGAGCAATAATGACGGAATTGATAATAAGGCATCGAGCAAATGACCTAAAATACTTGATTTTAACCCACGCATCATTCCTGAAAGGGAGCCAATAATAAAGCCGACGATTAAGGCGCAAAGCACCACAATTAATGACATGCCGAACGTTAATCTAACCCCATGCAATAAGCGGCTGAATAAGTCTCGGCCTAAATCATCGGTACCTAAAAAATGCGAAACATGTCCAAGGGCGTCCCATGATGGCGGTAATAATATGGCATCAGGATTTTGCATTTCTGGTGGGTAAGGAGCGAGTAGCGGCCCCAATACAACCAGTAGTAATAAAAATATTACCGCCCAAAGGCCTGCGACAGCAAATGGGTTACTAGCAAATGCTTTCCACAATTGCATCATAGGTGAAGCTATGTGTTCATCCTGATATATTTTAATTGCTGGCATACAGTTCTTTCCTATTAATAGGGTTAATAGTGGTATGCACTAAATCAATCATAATGCTTAAAAAGATAATCAGCAAAGAGACTGAAAGGATCCCTGCTTGAATCACGGTGTAATCTCGCTGATATATTCCTGCAATAAGCCATGATCCCACCCCTGGCCATGCAAAAATTACCTCGACAATAATGCCGTAACTGGCAAACGAGCCAAGCATTAAGCCAAAGGCTTTAAGAACTGGGATAAGCGCGTTAGGTAAGGCGTGTTTCATTAAAATACTATAGGTATTAAGGCCACGGGCTTCAGCAGCGCGAATATAGGTTTGGGTCATAACCGTCATCATTGCTTGACGTGTGATACGTATAACGACAGTAAAAGGTAATACCGCTAAGGTTACCGCAGGTAAAATGATGTGTAATAAGGCATCTTTAAATGCTGAGATCCGATAGGCTTCATGTGATAGCAAAGTATCGATCAGCATAAAACCTGTGACGGGTTCAATTTCATATAATAAATTGATTTGTCCAGAGATCGGCAACCACTCTAGCTTTACCCCAAACCATAATGACAAGGTTAATCCGAGCCAGAATACAGGTATAGAGTAACCGGTTAAGGTTAGGGCTAAAATACTGCGCTGGACTGACTTGCTTTCACTTAATGAGGACAATACGCCAAGTGGCACTCCAAAAAATATCGCTATCGTCCCAGCAAATAATGACAATTCAAAAGAGGCGGGTAACACGTTACTGAGCTCTGTGGCGACACTTTGTTGTGAGTTAACCGAAATCCCTAAATTGCCTGATAATCGCTCGGTTAAATAAGCGATAAATTGACTAAGCTGGTTACTATCAAGCTTAAAGTCTGCAACGGTTTGTGCTTGTTGCTCACTGCTAGGGAACTGTATCCCAGTTAAGGCGTAGCTTTTTTCAACTGGAAACATACCGGTGGCAAAAAACAGTACCGCAATCATAACCAATGAAGTGGCAAAAAATAAATTAATTCGTCTTAGAAAATAACGCCACATTAAGGTTTTTTCTCCGCAGTTTTTAGTTCGATATTAGAGAAAGCCATTCCACCATAGGGGTTAACATCTTTAGTTGATACTGAAATGTTTTTTAGGATCAATTTTTGTCCATGGGCAATATTAACCAAGGGAACTTGCTGATGAATGAGCTGTTCAGCTTGCTGATATAGCGCCTTTCTTGTGGTTTTTATTGGCGTAGCTTTAGCTTGTGCAAGTATTGCGTCCAATTCAGCTGAACACCATTTAGAACGGTTATTATTTGATTCTAGGGCTGAGCAACTGAGTAGTGGGGTAAAGAAATTATCAGGATCGGTATTGTCAGCATTCCAACCAATTAATACTGAATCATAATCTTGGCTAATTAATTTTTGCGTAAACACGCTCCAGTCATAACTGACAATATTCACTTTAACCCCAATGTTGGCTAAGTCGGCCTGAATCAGCTCTGCGGTCTTGAGGGCGTTTGGATTATAAATTCGCACCACTGGCATCGCCCAAATATCAAAGGTTAAGTTATTAACCCCTGATTCTTCTAACAGCCTTTTAGCTTTCTCAGGATCAAAATCATTAGGGTCGGATGAGTCTGAATAAGCCCATGATCCTGGCGGCAGCATTCCGGTCGCTTCTACAGCGGTGTCATGGTAAACCACATTAAGGATATTTTTCTTATCAATGGCATGGGCAAGGGCAAGTCGAACTCGCACATCGTCTAGAGGAGGCTTTTGAGTGTTAAATGCCCAAAAACCGACGTTTAACCCCGGTTTAGTGTTAACTTTTAAGTGTTTATGCTGTTTAATTACTGCAAGTTCATTTGCCTTTGGCAGGGCAGACACATGGCAATCTTTAGTGATGATTTTAGCCAGTCTAGACTCACTTTTAGGTGTGATATCAAAAACTAACAGGTCAATTTTAGCCGCTTTACTCCAATATGCGGTATTGCGTTTATAGCGAATAAAATCATTTTTGACATAATCTGCGAGGTAAAAAGGCCCTGTGCCGATGGCGAAGTAATCGATATTTTCAGGGGTACCTGCCTGCCATTGTTGCTCGCCATATTCGGCAGAAAGAATAACGGCAAAATCAGTGGCCAAATTAGCTAAAAATGATGCATCAGGTTGGGTTAAGTGGAATACCACTTCATAATCGTTTACTTTTTCGACTCGACTCACTAAGTTGGAAAAATCAATACTTTGGAAAAATGGATAGCCAGTTCTGCTCACTGAGTGAAAAGGATGCGCGGGATTAATGATGCGATTAAATGAGAATAGTACATCATCGGCATTAAAATTTCTTGAAGGTTTGAACAAATTATTGTGCTGGAACTGTACGCCTTTACGCAACACAAAGTGATAACGTAAGCCATCATCGGATATGCGCCACTGGGTTGCCAGCGCAGCCATAAAATCAGATGAGTCATTGTTATAGTCAATTAGGCGGTTGTATAACTGATTAGAACTGGCATCAATAGTGGTACCAGAAGTGACCAATTGCGGATTAAAGGTTTCAGGATTGCCCTCAGAGCAATACACAATACCTGATGGGACATTGAGTTCACCACAACCTGTTACTAAAAAACTTAGCAAGCAGAGTAATGCAGCAGGTTTAAAGCGTTTTAATGTCTCACGCATTTTTTCATCATATTATTTAGGTACTGAATAAGTATTTTAGCAGTGTTAATAACTTAGGAGCAAATATCCTATTAAGACTTTTCAAGTAAATTATACTTTTTCAAAATGCCCCGCAGTTGGTGGTAGCTTAAACCTAATATTTCAGCGGTTTTCTTTTGATTATATTGGCTTTGGGCTAAGGCACTTTTTAGCAGGTTAATCTCATAGTTTTCAGTATGCTCTTTAAAGTCTAATGGGAAGCGAATATCTCTGTCTGTTGCACTGGTGCTAACTGATGATGCTTCATTTTCAGTGGAGTCATCGGTTACTGGAACCGCGACTGAAGTATCGGGAGCTTGATGCTCTGTTTGCTGCCTTTCACGAGTTTTGATTCTTGATGTTGGTCGATAAGGAGAGGCAAAAGGATCGACAATAATGTGGTCAATTTCTTCACCTTCAGATCCTCGACGATAGACGCTGCGTTCGACCACGTTTTTAAGTTCGCGGATATTACCTGGCCAGCGATATGACATGAGTTGCTCTATAGCTACTGGACTAAAACCGCCAAAATAATCTAAATTCAGTTGCCTTGCCATGCTCACGGCAAAATGCTCTGCTAAAGGCATAATGTCTTCTGTGCGGCTACGAAGGGGCGGTAGGGTGATAACATCAAAGGCTAACCTATCCAGTAAATCAGCCCTAAATTCACCATTTTCAGCTAATGAAGGTAAGTCCTCATTGGCAGCACAAATTAACCTTACATTGGTATTAACTGTTTTACTGCCACCCACTCGTTCGAATTCACCGTATTCGATGACACGTAACAGTTTCTCTTGAATTAATCCTGAGGTATTGGCCAGCTCATCTAAAAATAAGGTGCCTTCATCGGCGCGTTCGAAGCGACCTTCATGTTTGCCTTTCGCGCCCGTAAACGCACCAGACTCGTGGCCAAACAGTTCGCTTTCAAGTAATGATTCACTTAATGAAGAGCAGTTTAATTTAATAAACTCTTTATCCCAACGGCCTGATAAATAGTGTAACCGCTCGGCGATCAATTCTTTACCTGTGCCGCGTTCACCAATAATTAATACCGGCTTAGAAAGTGGGGCAACTTTAGAAACATGTTCTAATACCTCTAACAAAGCATTAGATTGTCCGATAAGATTGTCTTGCTCAAATTGTTTAGTCACTGTAATTTTTAGTCTATTACGCTAACAAGTGGTGAAAATCATAATAGTGGGCTGCGGCATTAAAAGAAAGAAAAAGTTAATATTTTGGTTATGATGTTGAATTGTCTGGTTTTTTAAAAGTTGGCACAACTCGTGAATAGTAAACTTCGACATTAACAATATTTTTGAGGGACACATTATGGGAATCTTCTCACGCTTTGCAGATATCATTAATTCGAACATCAGTGCTTTACTTGATAAAGCTGAAGATCCAGAAAAAATGGTACGCCTGATCATTCAGGAAATGGAAGACACGTTAGTTGAAGTACGCTCTACTTCTGCAAAAGTATTAGCAGAAAAGAAAGAATTACTAAGACGCATTAGCCGAGTTCAAGAGCAAGTGATTGATTGGCAAGCTAAAGCTGAATTAGCTTTATCGAAAGATAGAGAAGACTTAGCAAAAGCTGCGCTAATTGAAAAACAAAAAACGGTTTCATTATTAGAAACCCTTGAGATGGAACTTCAAGTAGTAGAAGAGCACATTGCTCGTCTTAAAAACGAAGTTGAACAGTTACAAGAAAAACTGAATGATGCCAGAGCACGCCAAAAAACCATTATTATCCGCAAGCAAACTGCCACTTCACGTTTAGAAGTTAAAAAGCAGCTTGATTCAAGTAAAATTGATGATGCGATGGTGAAGTTTGAGCAATATGAGCGTCGCGTTGAAGGTTTAGAGTCACAAGTTGAAGCTTATGATATTGGTAAAAAGGGTAGCCTTGCTGATGAGTTTGCGGCACTTGAAGCTGAAGATTCAGTCAATGACGAACTTGAAGCATTAAAAGCGAAAGTGAAAGCTAAATCGCAACCTAAATCAAAAACTAAATCAGACAAGTAAACTTTTTCAGAGGTGAGTTATGGATATGGATCTTCTTATTGCCCCAATCATTATATTTTTAGTTATTGTGGCACCTATTTGGTTGATTCTTCATTATCGCAGTAAGCGACAAGTGAGTCAGGGGCTCACTGAAGAAGAGTTTACACAATTGAATGAATTAATTGCCCAAGCTGAAAAAATGGGCCGACGTATTGAAACATTGGAAGCTATTTTAGATACGGAAGCGCCAGAGTGGAGGGGGAAAGATGAGCACAGCTAACGGTCGCACATTATACCGCATCCCATCATCAGGCAAAATTTCTGGGGTATGTGCAGGGATTGCAGACTTTTTTAATCTTGAAACCTGGTTAGTCAGAGTGGTCGTAGTCTCAATATTTTTATTGGGTGGTTCTGGGCCTGTGTTTATTATCTATGTCGCCTTATGGATGATATTAGATATTAAGCCTGAAGATACAACACATGCCAAAGGCCACAAAGATATTGAAGTGAAGAAAAAGGTTTGGCAGGCAGGAGAGCCGGCAAAACGTGCCTTACATGATGTAAATAGTCAGTTTTATGCACTTGAAATTAGACTGCAACGACTTGAGCGCCATGTCACTTCCGATAATTTTGATTTGAAAAGAGAAATTAATAATCTTTAACTCGATTCAGACGACTATCTTCATATAATTCCAATGGGCGGTTTACCGCCCTTGTGTTTTTTTAGCAAAGACTTGATTATCAGTACTTGAAAATATTTTTCATCCCTATTTTGCTTATTCCTTAATTTGAGATTAACTATGAGCTTTATTGATCGTTCAATTAATAAAATTTCCCAAAAAACTCATCAATTAGTTCATCGCTCAACCGATCGGCATGTTCGTTTAGCCGTGACCGGTTTATCAGGGGCGGGTAAAACCGCCTTTATAACAGGGCTGGTTAATCAAATGCTCCATGCTGGGCTGCAATCAGAAAAAAGCCAAACTCAAAACCCATTGCCTTTGTGGCAAGTGTGCCGTGAAAATCGTTTGATAGGCATTAAACGCGCCATGCAACCTGATTTAGCCATTGCCAGTTTTGACTATAAAGGAGCGATGACATCATTAACCCAGTCGCCTGCAACTTGGCCTGCATCAACCCGTAATATCTCTGAGTTAAGGCTAGCGATTAAATATCGTCCTCAAAAGGGCATATTGGCAAAACTTGCTGATACTGCCACCTTGTATGTGGATATTGTTGATTACCCAGGTGAGTGGTTATTGGATTTACCAATGATGAAGCAAAACTTCATCCAGTGGTGTGAGTCACAAATTGACGTTAAGCACCGATTAGCTGCCTCAAGCTATTATCCGCAGTTTGTTAGTGTATTAGCTAACATCAATTTATCAGAAACTGCTGATGAGCATAAGTTAAAGCAGATTGCAGACTTGTACCAAACATTACTGGTCGACTTGGTTAACAACCAAGGCTTTTATCTTGCACAGCCTGGTCGAATGCTATTACCTGGAGAGTTTGCCGATACCCCTTTATTGGCCTTTTTCCCACTCATAAATCTCAGTAATGATGAATTAGCCAATTTAGAAAACGCTGCTGACTCTAGCTATTACCAAGTGCTAAAGCGTCGCTATGAAGAGTATGTTTCAGTGGTGGTTAAGCCGTTTTATCGGGATTATTTTGCTAGTTTTGATCGTCAATTGGTGCTGGTGGATTGCTTTAATGGCCTAAACAGCGGTAAAGCACAATTTGAGGATATGGGTAATGCACTCAATAGTATTGTCGAAAGCTTTCATTTTGGACAATCGAGTTTATTAAGGCGTTTGTTCTCACCTAAAATTGATAAGTTACTGTTTGCCGCCAGTAAGGTTGACAGGGTTACTCGTGATCAACAGAGCCATGTATTAAGTTTATTGACCGATATGCTAAAACACAGTCAGCACTTTGCTAACTATGAAGGCTGCGAAGTCGAAACGATGGCCATTAGCGCCATCAAAGCCACACAGCATGGCATGGTATCAACAACCAGTGGCGAGCAAGAAGTGGTCAGAGGCATAGATAAAAATCAGCAAATGCTCACCATATTTCCAGGCGAAGTGCCTCAGCGGTTACCCCAAGATAGCTTTTGGGACAAGCAAGGCTTTAATTTCGTGTCTTTTAACCCGCCTCGATTACCACAATCATCGATGTCCGACCCTCGTTTTGAGCATATTCGCTTAGATCATCTTTTACAGTTTTTGCTGGGGGATAAGTTGCAATAATATGAGTAACAATAATAGCAAGAGAACAGAGTTTGAAGACGCTCAACTTAAGCAGCAGCAAGTGTTTGATACTGAAACGCTTGATTCGGGTAAGGATCAAGACGTTAAAGGGTCACAATCATTTACCGATGTCGAGTTTATTTGTGAAACTAATTTAGCAAAACTCCCTGAAACCATCGATGAACTCGAGTCCATCGATAAGCTCGGCGCTAAGCCTAAAAAAATCTCAATGCTTGCCAAGTTATCATTGTTAGCTTTGATACTGGTGGTTATCGTTCAAACCATACAAGGGCTGCAAACTGCCTACCTGCAAAGCCCGTGGCTATTTGGTTTTTACGTGACAGTGGCGGGGATCATCATGGCGTGGGCT
Source organism: Shewanella sp. 10N.286.51.B2 (assembly GCF_041469265.1). Taxonomy (NCBI): domain Bacteria; kingdom Pseudomonadati; phylum Pseudomonadota; class Gammaproteobacteria; order Alteromonadales; family Shewanellaceae; genus Shewanella; species Shewanella sp. 10N.286.51.B2. The sequence goes on along the minus strand of NZ_JBFRKH010000029.1, from coordinate 16,488 downwards.
GGGGCAATAACCCTGTCAGAGTGGAAAAAACTGATAAAGCTTAAACATGTGGCCGATACCCAAGCCACAGGCGAGCGTTTAGCGTTAAGTATGCAGCGCGGTGAAGCCAGTAAGTTCATCAGCCCCTTATTGCAAAAATACCCAGATACCGAAGGTAAAAAGCAATACTTAGCCATTAATAGCGTTGAACATAATGACGCTGAAATGGTGATGCTATTTGATGAATTAGTCTTGTCTGAACGCGATGAAAAAGCCAAAAAAATTGTAAGTCGCTTTGCGGCGGAGTCGGCACTACTGTTAGCGGCGAGTCCTTTAGCAGTATTAGATATGGCGATTATTTTATGGCGTAATCAGCGCATGGTTAATGTTATTGCAGATGTATATGGCATTGAATTAGGCTATTGGAGCCGGATTAAACTGATAAAAAGTATCGTACTAAATATTGTTTATGCTGGCACCACTGAAGTGGTAACAGATTTAGGCACCCAGTTATTATCGGTTGAAATGACCGGAAAGTTATCAGCACGTTTAGCCCAAGGTTTAGGCGGAGGTTTATTAACTGCGCGACTTGGTTATCAAGCCATGAGCTTATGTCGGCCGCTAAGTTTTAAAGCGCAAAATCGCCCTAAATTGAGCCAAGTGCATCAGCAGTTGTTAGGCGAACTAAAAAGCTTTTCTGCGAGTGTAATGAAAATAAATAAAAATAAGCAAAAACAAACAGTAGAAAAATAATCTTACTTATTTTTTGCAAAAAATAAATTGTTTACTACAGTTTTATGTTAGCGATAAATGCCCTGTTTTTAATAGATCATTTTCTTGTTGAATAGGGTGTAACGCTGACAAATACCGACCATGGATAGGGAAGTTGGTCGGGTTATTAAATAGGACTTTAAGGAGTTAACAATGAAACATCCATTACTCATGGGCGTCATGCTCACCTGCGCGTTATCAGCAGCAAGTATCAGTTTGGCTGTCGCCAAAGACACCACTAAACCAGCAGCACTCACTTCAGCTGAAATGTCTAAAACCACAGCCGTGAAAAGTAGCAATACAAAGATGGCTAAGGTGAATATTAATAAAGCGACAGCAGAGCAGTTACAAGCCCTCAATGGTGTTGGTGAAGCCAAGGCAAAAGCCATTGTGGAATATCGAAATAAATATGGTAAGTTCAAAAATGTCCAGCAATTAACCCAAGTTGCCGGTATAGGTGAAAAGCTGGTTGAGAAAAATGCTAAAGCGATAAGTTTGTAATTTATCAATTGACGACTTGGTATTAAAAAAGGGAGCTTTCGCTCCCTTTTTCAGTTTACAGATTCAATGGATGGTTACTGAGCGGTAAGTTGCTGACCGTTGACTTCAAAAGAATCTTCACCCATTAAATATAAGTAGGTTGGCATGATATCTTGTGCGGTTTTTAATGTTTGTGGATCTTCACCTGGGTAAGCTTTTGCGCGCATTTCAGTGCGGGTTGCACCAGGGTTAATACTATTTACACGCAGGCTAGTGCCTTCACATTCATGGGCAAGTACTTGCATCATGCCCTCAGTCGCAAATTTAGAGAACGCATAAGGTCCCCAATAAGCTCGTCCTTGACGACCAACACCGCTAGAAGTGAAGATAATAGATGCTGATGGTGCGCTGCGCATTATCGGTAATAAGGCTTTAGTTAAGATTACTTGGGCGGTGACGTTCACTTTCATTACATCTTCAAGTGATTCAAGGTCGATATGTTCAAACGGCCCTAATGCGCCAAGTAAACTGGCATTATGCAGTAATCCATCTAAATGACCGAATTGCTCAGCGATAGTTTCGGCCATATCTTGATAGTTTTGCTCTGTGGCACCTTTTAAATCTAATGGCACAATAGCAGGTTTGGGATAACCAGCTTGTACTATTTCATCATAAACCGTTTCAAGTTTTTTAACTGTTTTACCTAGCAAAATAACGGTCGCGCCGTGTTTTGCGTAGTTTATCGCCGCAGTGCGACCAATACCTGCGCCAGCGCCGGTAACCAGGATTGTTTTATTTTTTAGTAAATCTTTTTTAGCTTGGTATTCCAACATGATTCAATTTTTCCTTGGACTGTAAAAGCATGTCAAATCTCGTTTCGAACAAAAGGTAAACGAACGTTTTAAACAATTGACTTATATTTGTTAGTGAATAGTATGTTTCTTTGTAACAAATTTGTGGCTAACTCTATAATTTTACGTTAACTTGAGATGAGTTAAGGGCAAAAATATGTCCTTATGGTCATGCGTTTACACTATTGTGACCAATTTTTGGGGAAATTAAAATTATTACAACAAGATTTGGGGAAAAAAGATGAAAAGACTCATATTGGGTGTTGCTATTGCATCTGCTCTTGGGCTTAGCGGCTGTAGTGAAGATAGTTCTAACGAAGCAAAAGATAATGTAGAAACGCTAATTCCATTCTCTCAAGTGGTATTTGACCCTGCTGCAGGTGATGTGCCATTACCAAATGACCTTTTATTTAACGGAACACTTGATGGAACGCTAGCTATACCAGGTGAAGACGGTATAGATTATGTTGATCCATCGCTTGCTTTGGGGGCATTAGATGGCTGGTCAACTTCATCACCAATTTCGCTTAGTGTTGATTTAGCAACAGACTCTGATGGTGCAATGCTCACCCTTGATGAAGCCTCTGTTTCTCAACCTGGTGCAGTAAGATTATTTGAAGCCACTGTTGGCGGCGCTTTATCATCTGATCCTGAATGTAGCGATGCGCCCTCTGTATCAGCATGTAAAGTGGGTGATGAACTGCAATTTGGTGTTGATTTTGTGGCATTAGCTTCAGGTAATAAAATTGCAATCGTGCCTTTAAAACCGCTTAAAGCTAATCAATCTTATATTTACGCTACCACCACATTAGTTCAAGACTCTGCAGGCCGCGCCGTTGAACCATCGAGCACATATAATTTATTAAAACTAGATATCGACACTAAGCCTCTTGAAACACCTGACCAATTATTCCTTCAAGGTTTAGTTAATAGTTATGAAAAGGGCTTAGCAGCAGAGCATGGTGTTGATGCTGCAACCATCAGTTATTCTGGCTTGTTCACGACTCAATCAGTCAATGATGTGTATGAAACCGCTAAACTGCTAATGGCAGGGCGCGAGCCATATATGCCATCATTTGTGCAAACGCCTTCACCGCAAGGTTACACTGTAGCGCAAGCGCTTGGTCTAACGCCTGAAGATGGTGTTGCATATCTGCTTTCTGATATGGCAGATGTTTATGGCGCAGCGATTAAATTACCGGTTTATGGTGAATGTTCATCAGTAAATTGTTTAAGCCCAGAGTTTGAGCCATTAATTAATGGACGTTGGTTTGCTCAAGGTGATAGCCCTGTATCGGTATTGCTTGCATTGCAAGCTGGGACCTTAAGCACCGCTAAATTTGCTGAGCAAGCGATGGGGTTCAATATCGATCCTAATGCGGCTTTAGCTAACCCATCGTTACTAGCTGGCTACCCATGGAAGTTAGACGATGGTACAGATGCTGACCCAACAAAGCATTTAACTAAGTTTAATCCTATTCCTAAAATTATGTCCTATGAAACGGTGCCTGTGTTTATTGCAATGCCAAACGCGCAGAAAGTCGCAGCGTTTCAAGCATCACAAGGTCTTAATTTCATCCCACCAACGAATGGCTGGCCAACCAATATTGCTTTACATGGTTTAGGTGGCGGTAAAGAAATGGCGTTATCTTATGCCGGCGCTTACGCTGCAATGGGTGTGGCAACTATCGCAATCGATATGCCGCTTCATGGGGCACGCTCTTTTGATGTCAACAAAGACGGTATTTATGAAGTATCAGCAACCGATCCTGCTTTTGGTTCGCTAATCGGCCAACCTGATGCATTCCAAAATGGTAACCCGTTAGCATTTGTGAATATCGGTAGCACATTGTCTGTTCGTGATAACTTCCGTCAGGCAACTCTTGATCATCTTGCTTTGCGTTTACTGTTAACTGGCATGTATCAACAAATTGCCCAAGATGGTGGGCAGCAAGTTTTTGATATCAGCAAAATCAGTGCTCAAGGATTAAGTCTCGGTGGTATTGTTGGGACTAGTTTTTCAACGTTTGCCAATACTGGTTTAGTCGATCCGACTACAGGTAATGCATTACCCAATCCTTATGCCACTAATGCAGCATCCTTAGTGGCTCCCGCGGGTGGATTAGCGGGCGCATTTGCTGGTTCTGCAGCCTTTGGTCCTGTTCTATTTGCAACCATTACCCAAACTGACATGTTTAAAGCATTGGTTGACGAGGCCAACCCTGGTTATGAAGTCGGTACACCTGAGTATGATGCATTAGTTCAAGCCGTTTATGCTGGATTTATTCCAACTTTTGCTTTTGCTGTTCAAACAGCCTTTGATAGTGCCGATCCAATCAACCACGCAGCAACACTAGCTGCAACAGGTACCCCTGTGCATTTGATTGAGGTTGTGGGTGATGGCGCAGGTAACTTACCAGACCAAACACTACCAAACAGCGTTGAAGGTTTCCCATTGTCAGGTACCGAGCCGTTAATCGCTACCCTTGGTCTAGAGTGTGTTGATAGCACAAAATCTGGATCTGGTGTCGTTCGATTCTCTAAAGGTCATCACAGCTCTGTTGTGAGCCCTAATGAAACAGATGCGACTGATGGTATGGCTGCTCAAGCGACGGCTGAAATGCAATCGCAAGTCTCTATGTTTGCCCGTACCGCAGCGGTGGGAGAAGCGGGAATTGTCGTGACTGATAACGATGTGATCCAAGCTTGTAATTAATCATTACGATTAAATGCGTTGATTGATTAAAAACCCAGCATTTGCTGGGTTTTTATTGTCTACCGGGTTTAACTTCCTGCTAAGATAACGGCAATTAACTTTTCCCATTTGGAGTGTATTTTGGAGTTTTTATCCGAGTACGGCATGTTTCTAGCGAAAGCCGTCACTATTGTCGTTGCAATTCTTGCCGTTGTTATTGTGGTTTTAGCAAGCAGTATTAAACATAAAACTGAAAAGGGTGAGTTAAAGCTTACTGATGTTACTGATGAGCTAAAGGAACTTGAGAAAGAATTAAAGCAAGAGCTGCTGTCTAAAAAGCAATTTAAAGCTTATGAGAAAAAACTAAAAGCTGATGAAAAAGCGGCTGATAAAGAAGATGCTCCCACTTCAAAAGTATTTGTTATCGATTTTAAAGGCAGTATTGATGCAGGTGAAGTCGCCTCATTAAGAGAAGAAATTACTGCGGTATTAACCGTTGCTGATGAAAACGATCAAGTGTTAGTGAATGTTGAAAGCGGCGGCGGAATGGTGCACGGCTATGGTTTAGCCTCTAGCCAGTTAGACCGCTTGAAGCAAGCCAATATCCCACTGACTATCTGTATTGATAAAGTGGCAGCCAGTGGCGGTTATATGATGGCCTGTGTTGCGAACAAAATTGTTGCCGCGCCATTTGCGATTGTGGGTTCAATTGGTGTTGTTGCCCAATTACCAAACTTTAGCCGTTTACTTAAAAAACACGATATTGATTACGAGCAGCATACCGCTGGTGACTTTAAGCGGACTTTAACCGTGTTTGGTGAAAATACTGATGAAGGTCGTGAAAAGTTCCAACAAGAGTTGGAAGAAACCCATGTGTTATTTAAACAGTTTGTCAGTAAGTACCGTCCAGATATGGATATTGCAAAAGTCGCAACCGGCGAGCATTGGTACGGTCAACAAGCGATTGAATTAGGCTTAGTTGATGCTATTTCTACCAGTGATGATGTGGTGCTTGAGTTAGCCAAAAAACACCAAGTCATTAAAATTAAATATCAAATGAAAAAGAAACTGGCTGATAAAATTGCCCATGGCGCTTCTTTATCGGTTGATAGTGTATTAAACCGTTTGATGGAGCGTGATAACGCTGTTAAATAAGCCATTTAGAATAGGGTATCGATGCAAAGAGAATTAGGCTACAAGGCAAATATGATGGTAGGGGATCAATGTTACCCTGCCTTTGAACTACGGAATTTGCTTAACTTTATTGAACTGCATCTTGGCGACGTTGTCGCTACTGATATCTATTTAAAAATTGGCTTAGGGCCGCAAGAACTCAACGCCATGCAGTTTGTTTATGTATGGCAGGTTGAGTATGCCATGGAAGTGTTAAGAACGACCTCGCCAGATCCTGAAATTGGCGCTCGATTGGGCGCCAGTTATCAAATTGCCAGTCTTGATGTGTTACTGCCTTTCTTTGATAAATTTACCACCTTAAATCAATGCCTACTGTTTGTGATCAAAAACCCTGATTTAGCGGGTAGCTTTGCTGATACTGTTATTCGTTTTGATGAGACTAGATTATGGGTAAGGTGGCTCAATACCGGAAAAGCTAACGCCCAAAAGTTTGCTTTTCAATTTCAGCACAGTGTTTGTGCGTTATTAGGCGCAGCAAGGCAGTTAGTGGCTTCAACTGTGGTTATTGATGAAATTCATATGGCAGAGCCTCAATGTAACACTGAGTTTTTAAGTGCAGAAACCGGCGCTAAAATTGTGTTTGATTGTGATTTCTATGAGTGGGGTATTGATATTGCTATACTCAATACACCGCTAAGTTATCAATTTGACCACCTTGCCTTAGCCGCTTCGGTGCCAGATGGCGTGTCATTTATTGAGCCGCTGCTGACAGATATTCGCCTATGCATGCCTAAGCCACCCAAGCTTGAACAATTGGCAGAAAAACACCATATGAGCGCCCGAAGTTTACGCCGAAAACTATCGGCTGCGGGAACCAGTTATCAAAAGCTGGTGGATCAAGTGCGCTGCCAAGCAGCGATAAATTTAATTTTAGCAAATGAGTTGAGTGCAGAAGACATATCTGAAGTGCTCGGTTATGGCGATGTTAGCCATTTCAGACAAAGCTTTAAGCATTGGCTTGGCTATCCACCCGGTCACTTCTTAAAGCTTAATCTTGTCAGTTAACAGTCTTTAGTTTTCCTATTTCATTGCTTAATCATTCATTATTTAACGGTGCACTCTGCTACAGCTAATTTAACTGCACGTTGCAATGGTGATAGCCATGTCATCAATCCAGCGTTTAATTAAATCAGCGCCTTCAATGTGGGTCATTTCTCGGCCAATGGGCGGCATTCTATCTTTAGGGCTTAACAGTGTTTGTCGATAATGCACAATAGAGCGCTCGCCATTGCCAGGAACAATGTCATAAGCAAGCCCATTAGGGCCGCCATCCCAACCTGGTGGCTGCTTACAAACGCCATACTCAAATGAAGTATGATCAATATGATACTCAAGTCTGAGGCCTGAAATGCTGGCAAAGCCCTCTGCGCTATGACAATGGGCGCAATTCACATCGAGGTAGCCTTTAGCGCGGCTGGTTAATTCTGCTGTTTCATCATTAATGGCAAAAGATTGTGCAACGCTGTTAAGCGCGGGTAAGTTTATTAACTGGCCTTGCTGTGCCCACTGAGTCAGTTGATTAATGGGGGTGTTGTTACTGTCTGTTATTTGGCGGTTTAATAAATGGGCTTTAAGTCCAATAGGCTTTATGTTGCTGCTTCCTTGCTCATTAACTTGATGGCAAATTTTACATTCAGCTTTGCTGGGAATGTGATAATCAAAACTAATCGATTCGCCCTGATTATTCATGGTGTGGGCCACATTCGCGCCAGCGATAACAAGTTTAGCTTGGCCTTGAAGCCATTGGTAGGCTAATGCTGTCCAGCCCGTTTCTCGATGGATTAATAGCCGTGTTTCGATTAATTTCTCATTATCTGCGCCACTATTTTGGGTATCAAAAGGTAACGCAAAGCTTTTAACTAATACACTACCAACGGGTAATTCGAATTGGCTTTGGGCTTGAAAGCTGATTGCTTGATTATCAGGTAAAAAAACAAACCGATATTTACTGGCGTAATTGGAAAATAACTCAGTAGATAGTTGGTAAAGCATACCTGGGCTTCGTGGTGATTCAGTTGGTTTGCTTGGGTCGATAAACAAGCTGTAATCCGCTAGATTGTCACAATCTGCGCTCATTAATGCGGGCCAATTCACTTCGCTATTGTTTTGTAAACATAGCTCATCTGGCGCTGTCTCGGGATCCTCTGGCACTGATACAGGTGGCGTTGGCGTATCAAGGATATTGTTATCGTTATTATTCTCTTTTGAGTCAGAGCCGCCGCAGGCTATTAGCGACAAACATAAACTAATAACAAGTATTTGATGGGCTTTAAAAACAAACATTGATGACATCCTTGTATGAATAGAATGTATAAGTTAAATGTACGATGAAAAAGCCGAGTTTCCCCGGCTTATTTGGTTTGATATAACCCGTGTTTACATTACATGGGTTAAAGCTTACTTAGGAGCATGATGCTGCAGGTAATCGCTTAATCCACTCGTTGATGAGTGCAACACCTTCATCATGGGACAAGCTACGGCCAATTTCAGGCATACGATCGCCAGGTTCATTGGTTTCCATACGGAAATGTAAGATTGACTCTTCAGGATTACCCGGAACCACATCAAAACCTAAGCTGCCGCCGCCATAAGCAACAGGTGACTTACAAGTACCATGAGAAAATCCTGCATCTTCATCATAACTGCGCCAGTACTCAAGCTTTAAGCCTGTGTTAGAGGCATTACCTTCAGGTCGATGACAATGGGCACAGTTAATATCTAAGTAACCCTTAGCTGCGGCCATAAGCTCAGTATCCGACAAAGAATCAATATTTGCTTCATCGCCATCTTGGAATTTTGGCACCATAGGGACAGTGTCTAATTCAGGCACACCTTGTAAAATACCTACCGCTTGCCATTTCGCTAGTTGATTCATTGCTCCATCAGCGTATGGGTAACTTTTATTAAGGTGACGAGCTTTAGGCCCAATCGGCATAAATACCGCGTTGCTGTCTTCATCGGCTTTAAATTGATGACATTGTTTACATTGATTCATGCTCGGCACAACGTAATCAAATGCCAGTTCAGTGCCTTTGTGAGTGACAGTTTTTCCTTGAATGGCACCCGCTTTAGCAATAACAGCATCAGATTTATCGGCTTTCCAAACATAAGGCAGCGCTGTCCAGCCTGTGTCACGATGGATCAGTAACCGTGTTTCAATTAAATCCTCGTTTGCAAATCCACGATTATTAGTGTTTGTTGGTAAAGAGAAGGTTTTACTGATTACGGTTCCCACAGGGAAGTCGAATGATTCATTTTCGCTGTAGTCGGCGATAGTGCCATCAGGTAAATACACAAAGCGATATTTACTGGCATGATCGGTAAATAATGGCGTATTAAGATCATAAGCTAAGCCGCCAGAATTTGGTCCATCGGTGGGATTAGTCATGTCTGCAAACAGATTATAGTCTGACAGGTTAGGGCAGTTAGCTTTTAGTAAAGCATCCCAGCTGACATTATCACCACTGGCTTCACATAAGGCTAAATCACCATCGCCTTCAAGGCCGCCTTCACCTTCACCAATAGAGCCACCGCCACCGATTAAAGTACCACCATCACAACCAGCGGTATCATCATCAACACCACAGCCAAATATTTCATCACCAAAGGTCACGGTATGAACAGGCAGACTCACTTGAGCGCAGTTCATTAAGTCCATTTGCGTTTTTTCATAAAGCACATCTGCAATGCTGGCATCGGTATTATTATTGGCATATAAACGGCCAATACTCACATCACCATTGTTTTGGGCACAAACGTTATCACTACCGTCAGCGGCAAATGGTAACTCTTGTAAGCCTAAGTATGCAGCGGTGCCATTGTTAGAGAACATTTCCCCTAAACCGTCATATAAAATCCCCGGAAGTGCGCCGTGGGTTAATACATAGGCGGTGATGATATCTTTAATTAAATAGCCTTTTGGCTTAGTGCCATAATCGCTGATCACGTTGTCATGAATGGAGATATTACGCGGTGTTGGACGCCAGCCATCATCAATAGCTTGGCCTGGTTGACCATAATTACCCACAAAAGTACTGATATCGGGCTCAGCAATAAAGAAGCTCGAAATAGTTAAGCCAACCGTGTCGTGGTTTGTAATTTCATTATTAAAAATTTCTACATCGTCAGTGGATAACACAATCACCCCAGTTCCGGGTGGCACAATATGTACCCCTGCTGGGTTTGATGATGCGTTAGCAAAATTCAAGGTATTATTATCGTAAACCTTGTTATTAAAAATACGTACGCTTGAACCATATCTATGGTTATTAATCGGTAAATCGAAGACTAAAATACCGCCGGTATTACCCATGGCCTCGTTATCGTAAACGTCGGCATATTTAGAGTTTTCAATTTCAATGCCGGCGACGTTTTCTTTAGCGATATTGCGGCGCACTACAATATATTGGGATTGGCCAACGTAAATACCGGCATCAGCACTACCGCGAACATAGGTATCTTCAATAAGAATGTTTTCACACTCTACAGGATACAAACCATAAGCACCGTTGCCTTCATCAAGTTCGCCTTCCCAAATGGTTGCCAATCTTCTTAAAATAATGCCATTGGTATTTTTGAGTTTAATACCGTTATTTTTGGCTTCGTTAACGGATAAGTCTTGAATAATAATGTTCATGGCATTTTGAACAAAAATACCATCACCCGAATTGGCCTCAGAAAAATCCAACACGGTTTCATCTTGGCCGTAACCCATAATGGTAATATTTTTGGCAAAACTGCCGTCGCCGTCTACATCACCATCAAACAGTAAGGTTGATTCTATTTTGAAGTTACCTTTGGGTAATACGATAACGTCATTACTTTGGGCGTTGATTAATGCTTCTTGAATACTGATAGTGAGGTTATCACCCGCTTCGACCATGATGGCACCTTCAGGGAAGGTGGGACCGGTTTCTGCTGGTGGTTGAACAACGGGTGGGGTTTCGGTGATCTGTGAATCGTTATCATCTGAGCCGCAGCCCGCTAAACTGATTGTGACAGCTGTTGCTACAAGTGTAGGTACCAGCCAAGGCTTTGTCTTGTTGAACATAGCATCTCCTGCTTTTTATTATTTATGTCCTACTCCAGCGTTATACGCCCCAAAGGAGTGGATACGATTTATTCGTATGTTGTTCAACATGCCTTGGAGGACACTTGTTAATCAATGTGAAATCTGGCCACATTTATTTAACAAGTTTTTTTGATGTATCTTGCACAAGGAAGGATGATAAAAAAGGAGCAATAAAAAACGGCAGCTAGGCTGCCGTTTATGGGGAGAATAGAGTTAATTATGCTTTATAGCTAAGGTGTTGATGGAAGCCTACAGTTAAATCGATGTGCTCTTTATCAAAGTCGATGTCACTGATAAATTTACGCATCGCATCTTCAACTTGGTTCATAAAGCGGCCATAACCACCATCAGCAATATCACTATCACCCGCAACAATGACAAAGCGTATTGCTTCAGTAATGACATTTCCATCCCAATGACAGATAGGCTCAGCATCTGTGGCACTAGGGTCAAAACCGATCATTTGAAATTCAGCGGTACTTTGTAAATCTTCAAACTTACTATTACGTACTAAAGGTACTTTACCATTAGCAACCACGGCTAATTTATTCAGTTGTTTTGAGCGAGCAGCGTCAATAAATTTTTGGCAAACCTTTTGGTAACTATCGCTAAAATCATTGCGGTTTTCTGCAAGTAGCTGATTTTTAATTCGGCGACCAACAGGCATAGTGATCTGAACGTAAGAAAGTGCACTGACATCTTCTGGTAATGGGCAGTCACGATGCTGGTAGCGGCTATTAAGCGCTCTTAGCTTATAACCGTAGGTTTCTTTATGACCTTTATTTTTGGCAAATAGATCATAAGAAATATGCTGGTGATCGCGTATTTTGGTTGCCAGCTTCTGAGTGGGTAACTGTGGCATTAATGCCTCAGTAAACTCACGAATACGAGCATGAAAGTTTGCTGCTTTGCTGCGAATTTCATCACCCGTTGCTAAGAAGACCACTTTAAGTTTTTTAGCGCGATAATCAGGAATCATGTGTAAACGGTTTGCTTCATGATGCACCGGGTTATAGAAAAATCGTAACTGCTCTTGGGTTGAAAAACAGTAAACCTCATTATGAAAACGCACAACAGGGAGTTTATCTGTCGCAACAACATGGACATTATAAAGTTCAAATTTATCCGCGGTTTGAAAAACCAGCTTAGAAAACTCTTGGTAGCAGTTTTCTAACGTTTCATAATGAGCGATAAACTCATCGGTAAGTGGGAAACCAACGGTAATATATTGATTTTTTCTGGTCGTAGTAGGTAGGTAAACTTTCTTTTGCCGACTGATAGCCATGAGATTTCCTTGTAGTCATAAACAAAATACCAAACCTTATTGCTCAAAAACTGTCATTAAGGATTAGTATTTTAGAACGTTTGAACAAAGTTATTTGTGTATCATTCTAAATCCTAAACCTTAAAATAAAATTACTATTTTAGGCTTTTGTTCTCATTTTTGACTAAATGTTTTAACCTCTGTTACTTTTTTACTGCATCGATGATCCATGGACTCATCCATTGCGTAATTTTAGGCTGGGCATCCTCATTAGGGTGAATGCCATCTCGTTGCATTAAGTCAGGGTTAGGAGCGATTTCCAGCATAAAAAATGGGATCAGTTCAATATCATAATCACTGGCCAATTGATGATAAACATCATTAAACATTTTAGTATATCGAGGACCATAATTTGGCGGCACCATGATTTCAGTAAGTAACACATCGGCGCCACTTTGTTGAGATAACTCAATCATTTTTGTAAGATTTGATTTCAGCTGTTTTGGGGGGAACCCACGTAGACCATCATTACCACCAAGCTCAATAACAACAAGGTCAACAGGGCTCGAAGCCAGTAGATCTGGTAGTCTACGTAATCCGCCAGCTGTGGTTTCACCGCTGACAGAGCCATTAATAATTTGGTATTCGGGCAGGTCATTACGTAACAATTGTACCCAACCTTGCTCTTCCGACATGCCATAACCTGCACTTAGACTATCGCCAAGGATTAAAACCGTGGCAGCATAGCTAGGTGTCGATGTTAACAACGCGGATGTGACCAGTGTTGAAAACGACACTGCAGATACCACAACTAAGATGAAAGCCGCATTAAGCAGGCGTTTCGCCGGTAATAATAAGAAGGATCGTATGTCTACTAATTTTGCAAATAATTCCAGTGCCATTAATGTAACTAACCTCAATAAAACAGTGGTGACCCAAGAGGGGGAGCTCACTATCCTCAACGGCATTAATATGGATGTCAAGCAGGGAGACAGTATTGCTATTCTTGGGCCTTCTGGATCTGGCAAGTCAACCTTACTGGGTTTACTGGCTGCGCTTGATACGCCAACATCCGGTGAGATCTATCTTGATGGCCAAGCATTATCGGGCCTGAATGAAGAGCAAAAAGCCGCCTTGAGAAAACAAAAGGTCAGTTTTATTTTCCAATCTTTTATGTTGGTCGATACCCTTACCGCACTTGAAAATGTCATGCTGCCAGCGGAGCTTGCTGGTGTCAGCAATGCTAAAGAAAAGGCCCAAAGTATGCTGGGCAGAGTGGGGCTTTCCCATCGTTTGACCCATCTTCCTAAGCAATTATCGGGCGGCGAACAACAACGTGTGGCTATTGCTAGAGCCTTCATTTGCGAGCCTAAAGTGTTATTTGCTGATGAACCTACCGGAAATTTAGACAGTGTAAACGGCGATAAAATTGCTGATATGTTGTTTGCCTTAAACCAAGAAAGTGATACCACGCTGGTGTTAGTGACCCATGATCTTGAGTTGGCTAAACGTTGCAAACGTCAACTGGTGATGGAAAATGGTCATTTGTCTGAACCTGCGATAACGGCTGCAAACACTAACTCGACGCTTGAAAACGTCACCGAGGAGGCCAGCTAATGGAGTTACAATTAGCGTGGCGTCTGTTTAAAAGAGAATTAATGCAAGGCCAGCTAGTACTAATTGTATTGGCGATAACCTTGGCTGTGTTATCGGTCAGTGGTCTTGCTCGAGTGAGTGAGCGATTACAAGTTGCCATTAATGGTGAGGCGGCTAATTTTATCGCCGCTGATCGCATTATTGATTCACCTGTTAAAATTGATGACAAGGTATTGGCGATAGCAGAGTCATTATCGGTTAACTATGTCACCAATATGAAGTTTAACTCCATGGTTTACTCGGGTGACAAATTTCAACTGGTGACCATAAAAGCTGTTGCTGATGGTTATCCCCTGCGGGGCGAAATAGAGCTATCATCAGGCGCGACTCAAGCACTGCCCGCTAAAGGTGAGGCGTGGTATGAAAATCGCTTAGGGGGGTTACTGAATTACCCCAAAACCCTTGAACTGGGTAATGTAGAGCTTAATTTAAGCGCTGAGATTAGTCGTTTACCCGATGCAGGCTTTAATCCTTTTGCATCATCACCAGTACTTTTAATGCGTCTTGATGATGTTGACTCAACAGGCATTATCCAACCAGGTAGTCGAGTCAGTTATATTTATCAATTTGCTGGCGATGCAGCGCAATTAACCAAGTTTGAAAACCAAGTTAAACCGCTATTAAATAATAGTCAGCGCTGGGTAGACGTTCAAAGTGGTGATTCACCGATTGCCTCTGCGGTAAAACGTGCCGAACGCTTTTTATTGCTGGCAAGCTTGTTAGGTATTGCCCTTGCGTGTGCAGCCATTGGTATTGCCGCTCAGCGCTATTGTCAGCGTCATTATGATGTGGTGGCGATGCTTAAAACCTTTGGCGCTTCAGCTAAGCAAATCCGCAGCTTGTTTGGGTTGCACCTCATGTTGGTAACGGCATTAGGTATTGTCTTAGGTTTAATCGGTGGTGTGCTACTGGATATTGGTATTACCCAGTTTTTACCTGCTGAAATAGCGGCTTATTCTCCGCCTTATAGCCGACCAATTCTTCTGGGTGTCAGTACCGGGCTCATCAGTGCATTTATGTTTTCTGCCTATCCATTGATGCGCTTGTTAGCCATTCCACCATTACGGGTATTACAGCGTCAATTAGAAGGCTTACAGCTAGGCATGTGGCTGCATTTGTTGCTGAGTTTAGGGGCGATGGCGCTACTGGGCTACTTATATTCACGCAGTATTGAACTGACCATGACTGTGGTGTTGGCTGTATTGTTATTGGGAGTGCTGCTTAGCGTGCTGGGCTTTGTGATGATCCGCCTTGGTCACAGCGTTGGCATGAAAACCACCAACCCATTTCAGTTAGCATTAGCGGGTCTGCGCCGCAGAGCTAGACAAAATGCAGTGCAGTTGGTTGGGTTTAGCAGCGCATTAGTGCTTTTACTGACCATTTTGGCGTTAAGACAAGACTTACTCAATGAATGGCAAAAACAATTACCTGAAAATGCGCCTAACTATTTTCTGGTCAATATCGCCCCAGAAGATGCTAAGCCATTAGATGACTTCTTAGACACTAACAAAATTATCGCGACCGATATTTACCCTGTGATCCGTGGTCGCTTAACTCATATTAATGATGAAGAGTTGATTTCGCGAGATGAAGAAAAGTCTGGCATAGAAGGGCGAGTCGGTATTTCAAGAGAGTTAAATCTGACTTATCGTGACGCCTTGCCGCCTAACAACGACATCACTGAAGGCACATTTAATCAAGCAGATGATGAGGTGTCGGTCGAGTCAGGTGTAGCAGAGCGCTTAGGCTTAGCCCTTAACGATACCATGACCTTTACTATGGATAATCGGGCGGTTACCGTTAAAGTGACCAGCTTTAGACAAGTACAGTGGGAAACCTTGCAACCTAATTTCTTTATGATATTTAGGCCTAAAGCCTTAGAAGGTTTTTCGTATACTTCTATGGCGAGCTTTCATTTAAATGATGAAGACTTGAAACAAGCGGGCAGTTCGCTAACTGCAAATGCCGTGGTATTGCAGTTAATTCAGCAGTTTCCGACAATTTCGGTTATCGATGTTGGCGCTATGGTGCAACAACTTAGACAGATTATTGACCAAGTGTCATTGTCGCTTACCTTAGTGTTGGCACTGGTGTTACTGGCAAGTGCTTTAGTGCTGATAGCCCAAACGGAAGCAGGAATGGCGACTCGCCAGCGTGAGCTTGCAGTGCTGCGCACCTTTGGCGCTTCAGGCTGGTTACTTCGCTCAGCAACAGGGCTTGAATTTGCCATCTTGGGGGCTATAGCAGGCCTTTTAGCGGTGATTGTCGCTGAGTTTGCGCTGTACATGCTCAAAACCCAAGTGTTTGAACTTGTGGTGTACATGCACTGGCCGTGGTGGGCTATCGCCCCAATAGCGGGCGCTGCAGTGGTATCATTCTTAGGTATGTGGCGCTGCAGACAGTTACTTAATCGCTCCTGCGGTGAGTTACTTAAAGCAGGTTAATAACGGGTTTTATTATTTAAAGGAGAAGGCTAGCCTTCTCCTTTTTTATTGGGTTAAATTTAGTAGTGTAACCCTCCCTTAAA
>NZ_JBFRKH010000028.1:0-48824 GCF_041469265.1 Shewanella sp. 10N.286.51.B2 | reverse complement strand
CAGAATCTGTTACACCCTCAAACGGAGAGAATGAAACATTCTCTCCGTTTTTATTTTTATTGCTTAAATCTGTTTTTCATTACTGCTCATCTTGCTGCGGTACATCATTTTCAGTTTCTAAGCGCTCTTCTTCAACAAGTGGGTGAATATCGCCCCTCATCGCTTTAGGTTCTTGCTCAGGTAGTAATGGTGCAACAACAGGGGCTGACACTGTTGGCAATGCCCCTTCGTTTAAAGGCGTATTAAAGTCATCACTAAGCTTATAGTCGCCTTCAACTTTGGTGAGTAAGTCGCCATCAAAGTATAAAATAAGTTCTTTATGAGTCACTTTAGCGTTACGGCCACTTTTAAAGTGATAAACGTAATACCAAATATTGTCTGCGAAACTATCACGCAACACTGGGCGACCTAAGATGTATTCAGCCTGCTCTTTAGTCATGTCGATACGCAGTTTTTCAACTTGCTGTAACTCCATGTAGTTACCTTGCGGTATATCTGGCTTGTAAATTAAGTAGTCAAAAACGCTACATGCACTTAGTGATACAGAAAGCGCAACGGCGCCTAAAAGGGTAAGACTTTGTTTTTTATTTATCATTGTCTGCGCTATTTCCTAAAAATCTGACGCCATCATACCCAAGGCTTCCCTATGCTGACAAGTGGCTATTGATACTTCATTACTACTTCAATGACGGTTATGACTCATTAGTGACTCAGTTAGTTCCCCAAATTTGACCAATGATGATTTTATTGGCGCTAAATATGTTGTGCAAATGTTTAAAAGAGGTGGTAATAGCGCTGCTATTTATATAAGTTTGATAGTAACTGGAGTTATTTTTAAATGCCGTGTGCCGCCATGGTAATGCTAGGGCATTTAGTGCAGAAAACTCTTAACCTTTTTTTGAAAAAATTGAGCACAATGTCATTAACAAGAGTTGAACCGGGTGAGACTGGACGTTTAGTTTTTGTAGGGACGGGACTGCAACTTGCCGGCCATATCAGTAAATTAAGTCAAAGTTATATTGAGAATGCAGATATTGTATTTTCTATTGTGCCCGATGGTTTTGCTAACCGTTGGCTTGAAAGCTTAAATGGCAATCATATCTCATTACAGTGCCATTATGCTCAAGAGGGTGAAGTGAAGAATCGCCGCGACAGCTATGCTGAGATGGTTGAGGCGATTTTGCAGCAAGTTCGTCAGGATAAGCTGGTGGTGGTAGCCTTATATGGTCACCCTGGGGTATTTTCTTGTGTATCTCATTTAGCCATTAAGCAAGCGGTTAACGAAGGCTATGAGGCGAATATGCTGCCGGGTATTTCCGCTGAAGCATGTTTGTGGGCAGATTTAGGCATTGACCCCGGCTCTAATGGTCATCAAAGCTTTGAAGCAACACAATTTATGCTTTACCAGCATCATCCAGATCCTGCGACTTACTTGCTATTATGGCAAATCGCTTTGGCTGGTGAGCATACTTTGACCGAGTTTAGTACTGATCAACACCGCTTGGAGATTTTGGTTGATCACTTAAGCCAATGGTACCCACTTGATCACCAAGTTATTATATATGAAGCGGCAAACTTGCCAATTCAATCTCCAAGAATTGACCAAATTCCTTTAAAGGATTTGCCGTTTGCGCCATTAAGTATGATCAGTACTTTATTAATCCCACCTTCAATGCCGCTGAAGTTAAATCAGCTGATGATGAAAAAATTAGGGATTAATGCCAATGATATTGGTTAACAGAATACGGGTTATTGTGGACAATAACCGCGCTTGATAGCTGTACTAATCAATAGTGATAACAACCTTGAAGACAAATAAGGAAATAACATGTCAAATTTAACCGAGTTTTTTACTCAATTAAGCTCAGATGCCAAGTTGTTAGAGGCTTATAAGAAAGATCCTCGCGGCGTTATGCAGGCCAATGGTTTATCAGATAAAGACATTGACGCTGTGATGTCAGGGGATATGGCGCAAGTTAAATCCTTGGTGGGTGATGTTGAACTGAAATCAATTTTACTCGTCCATCACTTATCGTAATCTTAGCCTCATGCTAAAAGCGCTTAATCGGTTACTTTGCTCCACGTTATTCATTTTCTGCGCAGCAGTGAGTGCCGATGACGTCAGCGCTGACGATATTGATCAAAAATTAGATCTGCTAGATGTATCAATACTTAAAGATATTGATACCTCTAGCGCCAGCATTAATGAACTGTTTGGTTTGTTTGATAGTCTAAGTCGAGCGCAAAAAATAAGGCTTTATATTTTTGAGTCGGTACGGCTTATTCTTGCCGGAAAATATGAAAGTGCCTTACAGACTTTAGATAAGGCTCTATTACTCAACCCGAACGATGAGCAATTAACGAATATTTATGCTTATAAAATTTCTGCTAGTATTCCTTTAAAGCGCTATGAAGATGCTTTTAGCCTACTGGAGAAAAGCCTAGCACGCATTGACAGCTTTCAAGATAACTCGATTAAAATCAGTTCCTATGTCAGGCTAATGAATACCTATCTAGATTTAGATAAATATGACGAGGTACTTAGGCTTTCGAAGATTGTTTTTATGTTAAATAAAGGCCAAGATAGCAAATCCCATTGCTATGCCATGGTACTGACATCTACAGCGCAATTATCATTGAACCAAATCCCTTATCTAGAACAATTACAATTATTTGCAGATACCCAAGATTATTGTCAGCAAAATAATTTCCCGTTAATTGCAGCTATGGCCATTAAAGGCAAGGCTATAGTTGAGTTTGAACACCATCATTATCAAACCGCAGAAGTGTTATTTCTTAAAGCGTTAGCAGCTTATCAACCGTTTAATTTTGAGTTAGAAATTAATAATATTTACGCTTATTTAAGTGAAGTTTATTTTCAGTTACAACAATTTCAACAGGCGGTTGAGTATGCCGAATTGGTCGATAAACTGACTAACGAGCCTAATAATTATAAGGCTAAGCAGCGTGCTTATAATGTGCTTTCAATGGTGGCCAGTAAACGTGGTCAATTTAAAGTTGCTTATCAATATCATGTGCAAGCCCATGCCATAGGGATGCTGTTAATTAATGATAAAAAGGTCAAAGAAACGGCATACCAAGTTGCAAAATTCGATAATGCAGAAAAGACTCGCCAGTTAAATAAACTGGCACAAGATCAAGAAATGCTAGCGAAAGAGCGCAGCATTATGAATAACGAAAAAAGCGCTTCGTTTATGTTTTCTACCGTCTTGACGGGCACGGTAGCATTTTTGAGTTTGTTGCTTGCCACCGCATGGATGCAAAGAAATCAATTTCGTAAACAAGCTCAAATTGATTTACTCACCGGCTTGTTAAATCGTGGTACTGGCGAAGAAAAAGCCGAAGATGAATTTGTCCAAGTGCTTGCCCGTGGCGGACAATATAGCGTTATAGTGATTGATTTAGACTTTTTTAAACAGATTAACGACACCTTTGGCCACGGCACTGGGGATTGGGCACTGAAAAAGGTTGCTGAGGTGATAACGGCGAATACCCGTAGTACAGATATCGTCAGTCGAATGGGTGGTGAAGAGTTTGCTATTTTTATGCCTTTTACCACAATTGAATTAGCAGTTGAGTTAGCGAAAAAAATACGATTTGATATTGAGTCGATTGATACTCGTTTTTCTGGTCATCAATTTACAATTACCGCAAGTTTTGGGGTTAGCCAAATAACGGCAGATGATCTAAGCCTTGATCTCATCATTAACCGTGCAGATACAGCCTTATATAAAGCAAAATCTGAAGGTCGAAATAAAGTGGTTTATTTATCATAGCTACCTGCTTTGGGCGTTTTTATCTGCACCAATATGGCTTCTGTATTTGCAAGCTTTGACCTTCCTTAGTGCAAAAATGCTTTAAATTGTGACTGTTTTTAACTTTTTATAAAAAAAGATGCATTTTTTTCGACTAAACCAATAACTTTTGTGATGTTGATCCGGTTACAACTCCACCAGTCTAGAGTATATATTCTATACAGCCTATTTTGTTTACGTAAACGTCAAATTAAAACAGTTGTTTAAATTTGGTTGTGATTAAGCATATTATAACTCAATGATTTTAATTATTTTAATGGCTTTACCTCAGGGTATGTTCAAAACAAAATGCTATTTCTACTTTAGTAGAAAACTGCCTTAAGGGTGTACATAATTATTTGCGACATGTAATTAAAGTACTTGTGTAATTACCTTTTTGTGCTGTTGGTAAATTGGTTGGACAAGTTACCAACTAAAACCAATTAAATGTTGTTTTAATTTTTATCTGTTTTAAATCAGTGTCTTGTTGTGTTTTTGCTGTTGGTGTTACCAATTATTAGGTTGCTGTTTGGCTTGTAGAGGATGTTATTTGGTTGTTGCAAATGCAAACGTTTCTGGTTAGGTTTTAGTACGAAACAAACATTTGATGGTTAAAAAGTAGCAGGGTTTGTTTTTAGATATGTGGAAGTAAGTTGTCTGTTTATAAACACTGATAGAGGTGTACAGATAAATACGCTTACTGACCACCATTTAACTTTTAAAAACGAATTATTGCTCAAGGGGCTAAATATGACAGCAGAACAACTAATGGCTAAATATGCTAAATCACAGCCAAGTGCTGAAACTGATTTACCAACAAGCTCAGAGCTTGCTTTGATTGGCCCAGAAGTCCCTGGCCAAGAGGTTATCTTCAATGATGGCTCACTGTCATTATTGGCTAGTTTATGTGGTGCTTTTGCTGCAGAAGTTCCTGAGTTGCTATCACAGCGAAAATTAAAGCAGCAACGCATTGATGATGGTCAATTACCTGGCTTCTTACCTGAAACCCGCGCTATTCGAGATGGTGAGTGGGCGATTAGAGGGATACCTGAAGATCTTACTGACCGTAGAGTTGAAATTACTGGCCCTGTAGATCGCAAAATGATTATTAATGCGCTGAATGCCAACGTAAAAGTATTCATGGCAGATTTTGAAGACTCACTAGCACCAAGCTGGGAAAAAGTCGTTCAAGGTCAAATTAACTTACGTGATGCAGTGCGAGGCGATATTAGCTTTACTGCTGAGGCAACAGGCAAACATTACAGTTTAGATGAAGATCCTGCAGTACTTATCTGTCGAGTACGTGGATTACACCTTAAAGAAAAGCACGTTGAGTTCAAGGGCGAGTCTATTCCAGGTGGTCTGTTCGACTTCGCGATGTATTTTTATCACAACTACCATCAATTATTAGCTAATGGCAGCGGCCCTTACTTTTATCTTCCTAAGCTTGAAAGTCATGTTGAAGCGCGCTGGTGGGCAAAAGTGTTCGCATTCGTTGAAGAACGTTTTTGTTTAAAGCCAGGCACAATAAAATGTACCTGCCTAATTGAAACGCTGCCGGCAGTATTCGAAATGGACGAGATTTTATATGAACTACGTTCAAATATTGTGGCATTAAATTGTGGCCGCTGGGATTACATTTTCAGCTATATCAAAACCTTGAACAAACATGCTGACCGTGTTTTACCAGATCGCCAAGCAGTCACTATGGATACGCCTTTTTTAAGTGCTTATTCACGTCTACTGATTAAAACCTGTCACAAGCGTGGCGCATTAGCTATGGGCGGCATGGCAGCATTAATTCCGGCTAAAACAGCCGAAGAAAATGAAATTATTTTGCAAAAAGTAAAAGGTGATAAAGAGCTTGAAGCGCGTAATGGACATGACGGTACTTGGGTGGCACACCCTGGTTTAGCCGATACCGCCATGGCGATTTTCAATGATTATATTGGCGCCGGAACTAACCAGTTGCACATTACCCGTGATGTCGATGCACCGATATTAGCCGAAGAGCTGCTGACACCTTGTGATGGTGAACGTACCGAAGCGGGCATGCGTTTAAACATTCGTATCGCAGTGCAATATATCGAAGCGTGGATCCAAGGTAATGGTTGCGTTCCTATCTACGGATTGATGGAAGATGCCGCTACAGCAGAAATCTCACGCACCTCGATCTGGCAGTGGATCCAACATGAAAAGTCACTTTCTAATGGCAAGTTAGTCACTAAAGACTTATTCAAAACCATGCTGGCTGAAGAGCTAATTAATGTCGAGCAAGAGCTAGGGCAGCAAAGGTTTACCAGTGGTCAGTTTACTAAAGCGGCCAGTCTGTTTGAGGAAATTACCACCTCTGATGAGTTGGTCGATTTCTTAACACTACCGGGTTATGAGTTATTAACAGCTTAAATTCAGTAGACGTATTACAAAAGTTTAATTTATAGCGGCTGAGAAAGGTTATAGATTCGTGTCGCATCAACAAGAAGTGGGCACAGGTTACTTTGACCAAGTGACAAGCTGTATTCAAGGCGGTTAATCTTCAGTGACGGCATTGACCGGCTTTACCGAAGAAGAGCTGTTTTAATACCACTTCTGTTACAGTTTAGCTGCCATGCAGCTGATGTCCCCCGATGTAGTTCACCTACAGGCTACATCGGGTTTTATCCAGTATTTGGAATTTTAGCGCAAGCTAGTTGTCGTTCTTAATGCGAGGATTTTTACTTCCTACCCAGTAAGTTTTCAACCATTTGCTTGTGTTGCGGCTCTTATGAGCCGTTTTTTTTGCTTAAAATTTATAGCGAAATCACAGCTGATTCAGTTAAACCTTCTAGTTATGTTATTGATTAATATCAATCCAAAGCGGCTAAAGGATTAGTGAGTCATTATCGAAGGCACCTAATGCTAGAGTAAATAACATAGACACTAATAGAGGGGAGTTTTGTTGCTGTATTCTTTTGCTTATGGACTTTTTTGACTGATAGCTCGTTAAACTCATATCTTGAGAAACTAATCGATTGTTTGGCTTAAGCGCTCAAGTAAGCAAAGCCAGCGTAGCTAAGTTGCTGGCTTAGGTTTTTAATCAATATTAACTTATCGATAGAGGTTATTTAGCTTGTTTCTTTGCGCCTATCAACTGCGCCACGGCTTTGGCATTGTCGTTAGGCACTGCAATACTTAAATGATATTGAATAATTTTCCAGCCATCATCAGTTAATTGTAGTGCACCTGTACCGCGACATAGACCATAACTGGCGCTTTCAAGTAATTCATCAAAAACAATGGTGTTATCAAACTGCAGTAGCTGGCGTGAGCTGACTTCATAATGCCAACCATCTGTAGGTCTGGCATAACCGGCAAATTGTTGCATATCCCAGCGCTCTGTGGCATCAGTGCCTAAAAACACCGCTTGCTGGTGATATAGCGAAAAGTAACTGTCCCAGTTCGCCTGGCTGGCATTTTGGTGTAGTTGGTCGAGAATGCTATTAGCTTGTTGCTTTGACTCGTCAGAGAGTGCCTCTTGAGCTGCTAGGGGTAAAGAAGACATTAAACATAAACTAGTGGTTAATAATAATCTTAAGATGGCTTTGTGCATGAAAATTCCTTGTCTGCTAAATGCTGGCTGGTAATGATAGCCGCGAAAATCAATGACTCAATGCTGATCTTAATGCCAATTGATTGGGTCTAGCTGATAAAACTGACTCAGTTCTTTATAAAGCAATTGATGCTGTTGGTAAAACGCTAACGGTTTCTCGAAAAAGGTTTCACTAATGACGGCAAAAAACTCAGCAGGATTGGTCGCACCATAGTAGTTAAACAGCGAGGGTAATTGATGCTGGGCACAATATTGCAGCGCTTTAAACTCACGACCGAGTGTTGCTGACCAAGTGGCATAATCGGTGAACTCTTTTAATGGCGGTGCGCCATTGGCATTGCCGTTTTCCTGATCTAGCTGATGAGCAAACTCATGAATAACCACATTTTGACCATCAAATGGCGCTGCAGCGCCGTCCAAAGTACTTTTCCACGACAAGATGATCTTGCCATTACCCCAGGACTCTCCCAGTAACACATTACGTTCATTAGAGGATACGCCGGCAAAGTCGGTGTTATTTTTCTCAACAATAAACGCATAGGGATACACTAAAATTTGTTTTAACTTGGGGTAAAAATTGGTTTTTCGATTGAGTAATAACAAGCAGGCTTGCGCGGCAATGGTCACTCTTACTTCGTCGGTAATGTTGAAGCCATCACAGCCGACAAATTGTTTTTCATCAATAAAAATCTGGATTAACTTTTTTAGTTGTAGCTGCAGATCTGTGGGCAATGCATGAAAATAGGGTAAGCGACGCTTAAGGATTTGCCGCCATGCTTTAGGGAAAGGCCTTGTCATAAGCTGTTGCCTGCGCTTTTCAGTGCGTTGAGACTTAGTCATAATCAACGCGATGGCAGTTACCGCAACGGTGACAAGTAAAAACACTGCAAACATTCAGCTCTCCCAGATTATATTAGCTTGTCATTATGTTATTGGGTGAATTTGCGCCAAATTCAAGTGGCTGATTTTTATTGAGACAAAAAAACTGGCAAACAACCAAGGTTGCTGCCAGAAAGAAGGGGAGGGAGTTTATTTTTATAGTTGATTTAACGTATTTGCAGTCGTTGCTCTATTTGCTGTTGTTCTTCAAGTGATAATGAAAAATGCTGTTTAATCAATATTCTAATTAACTTTGACTTTGCCGATTGGCTGCTTTGACTTAAGCAGTTTAATTGCTCAATTGCCGCTTCACTTAAGGTAAATGTTGCCCGTCTAAATGGTTTAGGTTTTTCATTTATGGGTTCATTCGCTTCAGCTTGGGTGGTTAATTCCCATAGTTGCTGCATCGCCTGTTGGTTTGAATCTGCATTTTTACAGGCGCTCGACTGCTGTGGTTTGCCCATAGCGTAAAGATTTGCTGCCTCAATAAAGTCATCAACTGACATTTGCGGCAAAAAAGGCGTACTACATGGCGTAACGGTTTTCTTCAGATCGGCCAGGCCCATAACTTCCCCCTAATTGCGTTACATTATCGTTATTATTTCGCTGCCTGATTAGCTGTTTGGCATCGCTTACTTCTAGCAATTCACAAGCAATATTACGGATTTCAACCGCGGCTTTTCCATTGGGGTCTATTTCAATGACTGACAAGCCAGACTCTTCACTGTCGTCATAAATATTTCGGCTGTAAGTAATCGCATCAAGCACGTTAATATCGTAAGTTTTACATACCTCTTTAGCTTCGAGTATTCGACCTGCTTGGTTAGGCAAACTTGGACACTGAGTTACCACAAAAGAGGCTTTCATGGTGGGATTAATCATTTTGCAGGTAGCGACAATATCATCCATGTGACTGACCGTTTTTAGGTCTCTACGCTTGGGTCTTAGGGGCATTAAGGCGTGAGAGGCCACTGATAATGTAGCGCGCAGGGCTAAATTGTCTTGGCCGCCGCAGTCAACGAGTACATAATCATAATGTTTCTCAAGACTGAGTAAGTCGTTACGGATTTTTCCGTACAATTGGACGCAATTTATTGCTGGTAATTCAGGGTTGTTATTGCGCGCTTGGATCCAATCTGATGTGGTTCTTTGCGGGTCGCAATCGACCATGATAATACTGGCTGTGGCTTCTTTAGCGAGAAATACTGCGATATTTTGGGCTAAGCAGCTTTTACCACTACCGCCTTTTTCACCACCGACTAAGATAATCATCAAAACATCTCCTGATGTGGTATAACGCCATTGGATTGTCAATCATTATTGATTCGCTTGGTTATAAAAGGTTGATTTTTCGTTGACGCTTTATGTTGCACTTGTTATTAACTTTATGTTGCTATGACTTGGTCGTCAATGTGCTATAAATTGACGGTTTTAGTGGCTTTGACAGGCGTTTGTTTTTTGACAAAATAGCGGCTAATGGCGATTTTTTGACTGTGTTAACCTTATGAGCTATTCACTAGAATTTATCAATAAATTGAATTGCTTAAGTTGATTATTTGATAAATCAATGACCAGAAAAGTGGCTAGTGTTGCCAACCGCTAAATGTAAATGACTCTTATCTATAACTAAACTTTGCTTTTGTATTTATCGCTATTCCAAAATGTTATATTGCTATTGTTAACTAAATCTCCTGAACAAAAAGACTTTGACACTATGAATGAGAAATTATTATTAGAAGCCATTAACCAAACCATGCCATTTGGTAAATATGCTGGACGAAAGTTACTGGAATTACCCGAGCCATACCTGGTGTGGTTTCATAGTAAAGGTTTTCCTGAGGGGAAGTTAGGCGAGCAATTGGCATTGATGTATGAAGTAAAACTTAATGGTTTAGAGCAGATGCTGCAGCCGTTATTAACAAAGTAAATCCACTGGTTAACGTGTTTGTAAGACTTGTCTTTATCAGTTGATATCTTGCCTTGTGCTGCTGAGGATTAAGATTTAAGTGAGCGGCTTGCTTAAATAGAAACTATTAATCACCTGCTGTTGACTGATTTGGTAGCTTGGCTGGATCAGTGTAAACCCTTGCTTGATGAAAAATGCTTTTGATAAGTATGACGCATCAACATTCAATTCTGCGTAGCCTTGGCTGAGAGCCCACTTTTCTAAGGTTTCATAAAGCTGACATGCTAGCCCTTGTTGCTGATAGGCGGGGGCGATATACAAACTATCAATATAACCGCGGCTTTTAAAATGGGTTTCGACATTGATAACCCCAATAACCTTTGGCTGCTGACTTGCTAAAGTATCGGCTTTGTTTGTTGCCAGCATTAACCAAGATTGCGATCGCGTCAGCCGTAATTGCCAATGTTTTGCTGAGCGCGGTTTAGTTGACCATGCGGCTAACTGGGCTTGAGAGTATCGTCGGTGTGAGATTTGTCGAACACTTTGATGAACTAGCTCACTGACTTGCTGAGCAAAAGCAGGCCTGAAGGTGATAATTGAATATTGCGCTGTTTGAGTCATGGCTGCTTGATATCAGATAAAAAATCGGCTAATGAGAATTAGCCGATTATGGGGTATTTATTGCTAAAGCGAGTTATTTTTTCTCGATTTTGCCAACAAATAATAATTTATCAAAGGTTTTGTTTAATGTGCTGCTGGTGAAATCTTGCATCCACATTTGCTCATTCATGATCACAGTGTCACCTTTAGTGATCGCAACTTGTGGGCCAGCAGCCCAAAAAGTTTTATCTTCTGCTTTAACTTGAACATAGGTATAACCACCGCTGTTCATCGTTTCTACTACTTCACCTTGGTGCATAATACCAGCAGCCCATGCTGATGATACGCCTAATGCTAATGTTGCTGCTGCAGCTAATTTGATCAGTTTTGCTTTCATGAATACGTTCCCTATTTGATTAGGCTAAATTTTGCAATGATTCAGGTCATGAATCTACATAAAGATAGTTTATTAAATCATGAAGCGCACACAGGGTCTGTGATCCGCGGCAGATTTGTGAATACTAAATTACTACACAAGGCAAAATTTAAACTCAATATTACCTGTGGCTAATATAGTAAACATTAGGCTGTAATGGGTTTTCGATTAAGTTTCCATGCTGGGTAACAAAATCAACAAAGGCTTCAGGTAACGTCATGGTATCTAAGTCTTGTTGCCAATGGGCTTTTAGTAATGCGTCATAACCTTCTTTACCTAAGGCGGTATAGGCCGAAGACACCCCAATATAGAGCTTTTCAGGATCAATTGCCGACCATAAACCGTCTTGATATAACTCAACGGAGGTAATACGTTGATGCATCGCTAAGGTGCCATCATAGAAATAGCGGATACCATAAGTGTAGGGGAAGCTACCAGCGCCAGTGCCAGTTACCCCATTATTGGTGGCGGCATTAATGGCCGACTCCAGCACTTCATAAAGGTATTTGCCTTGAATTTGATATTTCACTAATGGCAACTCAAAAGGCAAAATCCGCCCTAATACATCCGCCATTGATAAGCTGCCTTTATTTAATGACTGCCGAACGCCACCGGCATTATGTAAGGCAAAATCGAGTTTTTCACCTGAATGCTTAGTGGCTTTAAACATACTTCTACAAACCCAAGGGGCAATTTCACTGCCATGGGGAAAGTGCTTACTGGGTAAACGGGTATGAATGAAATCATGGGGTATGTAAGCAAGCACTTGCTCTTCTAGCGCATTTAGCGCTGGGCGGTATTGCTCCATTATAGTGTTATGAATGCTTTCACAGGCCTGATCACCACGGATAGCAGGGTGGCTGATAAGCTTGGTTTTTACGCTATTTATTTGCTGCTCTGTGGGCAAAGTATTGAGGTTAGTAAGCTGATTATCTTGCTTAGGATTAAACAGCACTTCTAATTCATCATCAATCATAAAGTAGTTATTACCATTTATGGCAATACAGGCGCCAGAGCGATCAAAAGTGATATTAGCTAAGCCTAAGACTTCAGCGTATTTACTGGCATGGATGATAGGGGTGTTACTTACCCGCTCAGCATAGGGAGTGTGGCTAAGACCTAGTTCATCGAATTGACCTTGTAAGGTATGTGAGTGCCCACCAACTATGACGCTGATCCCAGATACTTTTTCTGCTAACTCTCGGTCTTGCTCTAGCCCTAAATGGCTGAGGACAATAATATGCTGTATGCCTTGCTGCTGCAGACTGGCAATGGTATTAGCCGTCGTGTCAATGGCATTGATAAAATGGGTATCAGGATCGGGGCGAGCAATCAGCGGCATCTGATCCAGTGTAATCCCGACAATGGCGATGTGAGTATCATAAAACGGCTTAACTAGCACCTTGGCACATTGGGTCTGATTGTCGTAATCATAAAGCATAGGGTGACCACTTAGGCGGCCTTCTTTATCGGTTAACTCTTGGCTGAGATCCATATTACCAGCTAACACCGGAAATTCGATACGATTTAAAAAAGCCAGTACTGGGCTATTACCTGCATCTATTTCATGATTACCTAACACCATAGCATCGGGTTTGAGCATATTGAGTAGGTGCGCGTTAGCCGCGCCTTGAAATTCTCTAAAATATAAGGTGCCTTGAAAGCTATCGCCGCCATGCAAAAACAAAAACTCATGGTTATGTTGAGCAGCTTGTTGCCTTGCTGATTCAATTTGATGGCCTAAACGGGCGTAGCCACCTGTTTTCGTGTTGACGTGATAATGCTGTTGCTCGACCGATAAGGAAAATTGAACACTGCTAGGCTCAAAATTAGAATGAGTATCGTTAATATGAGCAAGGCTAAGGCGATAGTTATTGGGCATCTTTTACTCTAATACAGAAAAAGGAGGCTGTTCCTGATCCGGCGTTTAATGAACTTAATGGGTGACTGATTTTTGTAGCTGTTTACTTTAGTCGTTGTTTACTTTAGTTGCTGCTAATGCATAGCCGTTAAACCAAGGCTGTGGTTATATTAACTAAATTAAAAAGGGAGCTTAAGCTCCCTTAAATCTATAGCTATAAAGCTAGAGTATTATTGCGGTGGGGTTTGAGATTGCTTGGTAAACTCACCGTCATCAGATAATACAATGCCTTTATGCTTCATGCGGCTACTCCACAATTTACGCGCTAATTGCTGCATATCGGTGACAGGATCGTTTGAATCGACAATTTCTAGTCCCAGTAAAGACTCAACAATATCTTCTAAGGTGACAATACCTTCACCAGAACCATACTCATCGACAATCATAGCGATTTTAGTATTTCGCTTAATCATCAATTCAAATATCGGTAAAATCTTGGCGGTTTCAGGAATAACCAGCAGGTTTTTCTTCAATACACCAATGGATTCTTTCTGGGTGTAACGTTCTGCTTGAATGATATTATTACGGTTAACATAACCAATAATATTATCAGGGTCGTCTTCATATACAGGAATACGGGTAAAGGGTTTAGCTAAAAACTGCTGCACAAATTGCCCTTGGGTCAGAGTCACCGGTAATTTAAACATCACGGTTCGCGGTGTCATAATCGCTGAAACGGGCATTTCTTTAACCGATAACATTTGCGTTAAAATGGCAGACTCTTGTTTATCAAGTTCACCTGATTGTCGCCCAATTTCGGCCATCGCACTCATTTCTTGACGAATATACTGCCCTTCGTCGCCTTTACCCATTAATTTGGTGACTTTTGAAGACATCCAGATTAGTGGTTTGGTAATACGCTCTAACCACACTAAAACTAGCGACACTGATGGCGCTAATGAACGCCAATAGTTTGCACCTAAGGTTTTAGGAATGATTTCTGAGAAAAATAAGATGAGAAAGGTCAGTACCCCGGAAAATACCCCTAGCATTTCATCGCCAAAGACCTTTGCCGCTTGAGCACCAGCAACAGCTGCGCCTACGGTATGGGAAATGGTGTTGAGAGTCAGGATAGAAACCAGTGGTGATTCCACGTTTTCTTTCTGTTTATTAAGCCGATCGGCAGCTTTACGATTCGTTTTAGCCAAAGTGGCAATATAACTAGGCGTAACAGACAGTAGTACCGCCTCAAATACACTACAAAGAAAAGAGATTGCAATGGCGATAAATACTATAATGATAAGGGTTATCATAAAGGTGGAATTACACCTCCAAATGGCAGACCAATATTAGTCCGAGGAAATTCTAGCATAGTCTCTAAGCTTTGTTGCTACTTCTATAGCCAAATTTTGTTAGGATCTGTATAATTCGCCGCCCGCAAGCAAGTTTTAGGTTTTTTGAGGTTACACAACATGAGTGAAAAAAAGATCAATTTATTGGATCTTGATCGAAAATCGATGAGAGCGCTATTCGCAGAAATGGGCGAAAAACCGTTCCGAGCCGATCAATTGATGAAATGGCTTTATCACTTTGGTGTTAGCGACTTCGAAGAAATGAACAATATTAACAAGGCACTGCGCGCTAAGTTAGCTCGAAAGTGTGAAATTGTTGCCCCTGAGATTGCTAGCTTTCAAAAGTCATCTGATGGGACCATTAAGTTTGCGATCAATGTTGGTCAAGGCCAAGAAGTCGAGACTGTTTACATCCCTGAAGAAGACCGTGCAACCCTGTGTGTATCATCACAAGTGGGCTGTGCATTGGAATGTACTTTCTGCTCAACAGGGCAGCAAGGCTTCAACCGTAACCTCTCAGTGGCTGAAATCATCGGTCAAGTATGGCGTGTATCAGAATTTTTAGGTTTCCATAAAGACACTGGCGATCGTCCAATCACTAACGTTGTTATGATGGGAATGGGTGAGCCACTATTAAACTTAGCCAATGTGATCCCTGCAATGGACATCATGTTAGATGACTTTGGTTTTAGTCTGTCTAAGCGTCGTGTGACCTTATCGACTTCAGGTGTCGTGCCTGCGTTAGACAAATTAGGTGACGTGATCGATGTGGCTTTAGCGGTGAGTATTCATGCGCCAAATGATGAGCTGCGTGATGTATTGGTGCCGGTAAACAAGAAATACCCGCTAGAAGAATTTTTAGCTGGGATTCGTCGTTACCTAGAAAAGTCCAATGCTAACCGCGGACGTGTTACAGTCGAATACGTGATGCTTGATCATATCAATGACAGTACAGATCAAGCCCATGAATTAGCCAAGCTAATGAAAGACACGCCGTGTAAGATTAACTTAATTCCGTTTAATCCTTATCCTGGTTCGCCATATGGTCGCTCTTCTAATTCTAGAATTGACCGTTTTTCTAAAGTATTAATGGAATACGGCTTAACGGTTATTGTGCGTAAAACCCGTGGTGATGATATTGATGCGGCTTGTGGACAATTAGCCGGTGATATTCGTGATCGCACTAAACGTTTAGCAAAAAAACAAATGCAACAAAATCAGATTTCGGTCACAATGGATTAACTCATTGTTTGTATAGATTAATAGGCGTTGGAATATGCATGGATTGCCAAAGTTTTTGATTGTAGTCGCGATGGCATTACCTCTAACGGGTTGTGTCACTGAGCGAACTTATAGCGGTACTGATATTCCTGTTGCCGAAAGAACCTTAGATAAGCAAGCCGCAGCTATTGAGCGAATGCAGCTGGGACTGACTTATTTAAATCGAGGCAATATTGAACAAGCTAAATTTAATTTAAATCGTGCGGTTGAATATGCACCGCAGTTAAGTTCAGTGCATATCGCGATGGCGTATTATTACCAAACGGTAGGTGATACTGTACGTACAGAGGCGGCTTACCGTAAAGCCATTGCCGCGCCAGATGCAGGTGGTGATGCGAAAAATAACTTTGGCGTGTTTCTTTGCCAGCAAGATAAATTCGCACAAGCTGAAGAAATGCTATTAGCCGCGATTGAAACCAAACAATACACTCGCACCGCTTCAAGCTACGAAAACTTAGGCGTGTGTAGTATGTCTGCAGGTGACACCGAAAAAGCCAAGGGCTATTTTGAAGATGCGCTGCGATATGATCCAAGACGACAATCAACCTTGAAAGAATTGATTGAGCTTGCGATAGTAGAAAATGATTATCAAGCCGCTAAAGCGAATTTAACGCGTCTTCACCGTGTGGCACAACAAACACCAGAAAGCTTAGCATTAGGTATTAAAATTTCCCGTGAGTTAGCGGATGATGAAGCGGTAAAACGCTACGGAATTACTTTAATTGCCAAATATCCTGCTTCAGAACAAGCGAAAGAATACAGGGCTAATTTGCATTAATGACAAATAAAATTACAGAGATAGAAACAGATAATAATCTCGAGCAAGCTGAATTACTCGAAACTGTTTCAACAGCGGGTATGCTGCTACGCACTGCCCGCGAAAAAAAGGGTGTCTCGATAGATGCTGTGGCATTACAGCTGCATTTGCGTCCCAGTGTTATTGAAGATATTGAAAATGATATTTTTGATAATATTGCTTCAGCAACCTATGCCCGCGGCTACGCTAAAAACTTTGCCAAGTACGTTGAAGCAGATGTTAATGCCGTTCAACAATGTTTAGCCCAGCAACTTCCTGATGAAACTGCTGCTATGCAAAGCTTTTCTCGCAAAACTACCCGCGAAGCCCGTGACAGCCGTCTCACCTTAGTTACTTATCTCATCGTAGCGATATTACTTGCGCTATTATTGTTGTGGTGGGTACAAAAAGACTCAATGCTAACGGGAGTTGATTTATCAAAGCCGACAGCAGAAGAAGTCGCAGCTGCTAATGTGGCGCAGCAAACACAAGACTTATTAGAGCCAGAAATCGATCCTAAACTGGCTTATCGGGAACCCGTTGCCAGCGAGGTAATCTCAGCACAAAGTCAAAACGATGACGCAGTTCAAGTGAGCAGTAATGTTCAGGAGAGTAACCGTGTTATTAAGCCAGCAACGGCGACTGACACACTTGACTCTGTTGCTGTGTCACCAGCAATAACAGCTGCAGTTGATACTGCAGTAACCACTGCTGATGTGATTGAAACTGATACTATATCGCTTAGCTTTAGTGATGATTGCTGGGTTAACATTATCGATGCCGATGGTAAAACATTGGTTGATGGCGTTAAGGGCTCAGCTAGAGTCGTTGAAGTCACCGGCAAGGCACCTTTTAAAGTGATATTGGGTGCGCCGCAAGTTGTCACCATGAGCTTTAATAATGAAAATGTCAGCCTTGCTGAGTTTTCTGACCGTGTGGCCAAGTTAACCCTGCCTAAAGCCTAGTCTTTAAAGCTTAGTGTTAACTCAATTTTGGTAAGTAGTAGAGCAACAGATTATGTATAACGAATCTCCAATCATCCGCCGTCCTTCTAGCCGCATTTATGTAGGGGATGTTCCGATCGGCGATGGTGCACCAATTGCGGTGCAATCGATGACAAATACTAAAACCACTGATGTCGACGCCACAGTTGCACAAATTTTGGCCCTTGAAAAAGTTGGTGCAGACATAGTGCGAGTCTCAGTACCAACAATGGATGCCGCTGAAGCGTTTAAGCTTATCAAGCAGCGCGTTAGTGTACCTTTAGTTGCCGATATTCATTTTGATTACCGTATCGCACTTAAAGTGGCTGAATACGGTGTTGATTGTTTGCGGATTAACCCCGGCAACATTGGTAATGAAGAACGTATTCGCAATGTAGTTGAATGTGCGCGTGATAAAAATATTCCAATTCGCATTGGTGTTAATGGCGGTTCATTAGAAAAAGATCTGATGGACAAGTATCATGAGCCAACACCAGAAGCATTGCTTGAATCAGCCATGCGTCATGTGGATATTTTAGACCGTCTAAACTTCGACCAGTTTAAAGTCAGTGTAAAAGCTTCAGACGTATTTTTAGCGGTTGAATCATACCGTTTACTCGCCAAGCAAATTAAGCAGCCATTGCATTTAGGCATTACTGAAGCAGGCGGCGCTCGTGCGGGTTCGGTTAAATCAGCAGTGGGCTTAGGCATGTTACTGGCTGAAGGTATTGGTGATACTTTACGTATCTCATTAGCGGCAGATCCAGTCGAAGAAATTAAAGTCGGTTTTGATATCTTAAAATCATTACGTATTCGCAGCCGCGGCATTAACTTTATTGCCTGTCCGTCTTGTTCACGCCAAGAGTTTGATGTGATTAACACTGTCAATGCGTTAGAAATGCGCCTTGAAGATATCACCACCCCAATGGATGTGTCGATTATCGGCTGTGTGGTCAATGGCCCAGGTGAAGCGTTAGTTTCAGATATTGGTTTAACCGGTAGCCACGGAAAAAGTGGTTATTATGATGACGGTAAACGTCAAAAAGAGCGCTTTGATAACAACAATATAGTGGATTCACTGGAAGCAAAAATTCGCGCAAAAGCAGCGATAATGCAAAACCGAATCGATATCAAAGACGCAACAGAATAAGTTAGTTTTAGATAAAAACACACTTACCAGCAGTGGTAGGTGTTTTTTTGTGTAAGGCATATGATTAATTAATTAGCTAAAAATTAGGCGAATTAAACGTGGCAAAACAGATCCAAGCAATCCGTGGAATGAACGACATTCTGCCAACTCAAAGCCCTTTATGGCAACAAGTCGAAGCGGTTATTCGCTCTACTGTTAGTGCCTATGGTTACAGTGAAATCCGTACTCCTATTGTTGAAAGTACTGATTTATTCAAGCGCTCAATTGGTGAAGTCACCGATATCGTTGAAAAAGAAATGTATACCTTTGCTGATCGCAATGAAGACAGTTTAACATTGCGCCCAGAAGGCACAGCATCGACTGTTCGTGCGGGAAATGAGCATGGTTTACTTTACAACCAAGAGCAACGTTTATGGTACATGGGACCTATGTTCCGTCATGAACGTCCTCAAAAAGGTCGTTACCGTCAATTCCACCAATTTGGTGTTGAAGTGTACGGCATTGCAAGTGCGGACATTGATGCGGAAGTATTGATGTTATCTGCAAGATTATGGGATTCATTTGGCATTAAAGACCACGTTAAACTGGAACTTAATACCTTAGGTGATCCTGCTGAACGTGCTACTTACCGTGATGCATTAATTGCATTTTTAGAGCAGCACAAAGAGCAATTAGATGAAGACTCACAGCGCCGTATGTATTCAAACCCGCTACGAGTATTGGATTCTAAATCGCCACAGGTTCAAGCCTTGCTAGCTGATGCGCCAGAGTTAATGGATTATTTAGGTGAAGAATCAAAAACACATTTTTCAACCTTATGTGAACTCTTAGACGCTGTCGGCATCCAATACACAATTAATCCTCGTCTTGTGCGTGGTTTAGATTACTATAACCGCACCGTTTTTGAGTGGGTAACGGATAGCTTAGGCTCTCAAGGAACGGTACTTGCTGGTGGTCGTTATGATGGTCTGGTTGGTCAATTGGGTGGTAAAGATACCCCTGCAGTAGGTTTTGCAATGGGACTTGAGCGTATTGTCTTACTACTGCAAACCCTTGAGCTTGATAAAGATGTCGCGCCAGTTGTCGATGTTTATGTCACGGCAATGGGCGAAAACTGCTTAGTTGAAGCAATTAAAATTGCCCAAGAGTTGCGTCAAAGCCTGCCAGCGCTTAAAGTCATGAGTCATTGTGGCGGCGGTAACTTTAAAAAGCAGATGAAACGTGCTGATAAAAGCGGTGCGCAGTACGCCCTGATCATTGGTGAAAACGAAATTGCCAATAACCAAGTTGCAATTAAGCCACTGAGAAATAAGAACGAACAACTTTTAGTTGCCCGAGAAGAGTTGGCGACTACGATAAAATCATTATTTTAATATTAGCCCTTAGCTAATAAAAAACAGAACTGAATAGAAAGGGGAAGTGCGCGTGGAAATTTATAGCACAGAAGAACAACAAGTAGATGCTATTAAGCAGTTCTGGAAAGATTACGGCAGCTCAATCATTGTGGGTGCAGTCGTAGGTCTAGGTGGATTGTACGGTTGGAATTATTACTCTGACGTAAAAATTGAAAAATCGGAAGCTGCATCAGAAGCATTTCAACGCATTACTGCTAACAGCGACAGCAGTGCAGTACAAGCAGCTATCGCTGAGTTTGGTGCACAGCACGATCAAAAAGGTTACCAAGCCTTGCTTGAACTCATGTCAGCTAAAGCTGCTGTCGATGCAGGCGAGTTAGATAAAGCAGAAGCGGCTTTTACTAAAATCATTGCTGCAAAACCGGGTGCTGCTTTAGAGTCTTTAGCGACGTTACGTCTATCTCGCGTGCAAGCAGAGCAAGGTAACATCGGCACTGCAATTGCGACATTAGAGCAAATTACCGATGAAGCATTTAATGCTCAACGTGATGAGTTAAAAGGCGATTTACTTGTGCGTCAAGGTGACATGGATAGTGCACGTTCAGCTTACCAAGCTGCTGTTGATAACGGCGGTTCGTTAACCAGTCCTGCATTACAAATGAAGCTAGACAATTTAAACAAGGCATAAGGAATTAGCCGAATGAAGTCTTTATGCAAAACTTTGCTAGCAGCGGGCTTAAGCGTCGCATTGCTATCTGCTTGTTCTTCAAATGATAATGAAGAAGAAGTTGTTACTGAACTAACTGAAATTCAAGCAACTGTTTTTCCAGAAGTAAACTGGCATGCCAAGGTTGGGGGCGGAGTCGGTGACTTTTATTCTCAACTTAAACCGGCTATTCGATATGACCATGTATATGTGGCCGATCGCAACGGTGAGGTCGTCGCCTTTGAAGAAGCAACAGGCAAAGTGGCTTGGCGTAAAGACTTAGCTTCAGAATTTAAACATACTGAGCTGGCGAAAACGAAAGAGGCACGCATTGCCGCAGGCGTTACCGCTGGCCGTAATAAAGTCTTTATTGGCGGCGAGTCTGGTTTATTGGTGGCATTAGATGCTCAAACCGGTGAGACCGTATGGTCAGCAGTTGCAAGCGGTGAGCTGTTATCGGCTCCAACTGTGTCTGAAGATTCAGTTGGCGTGCATACCAGTGATGGTAACTTTGAAGCATTTGATATTGATGACGGTGCTAAACTGTGGACCCATGAGATGCAACTGCCAAATCTAACGCTACGCGGCACTAGCTCAGCAGCTTATGATTCAGGTGGTTTCTTCCTTGGCACTGCTGATGGTAAAATAGCGGTTATTGTCAAAAACAATGGACAAGTGGCTTGGGAGCAGGCGGTATTTAACCCAACCGGTGGTAACGAGTTTACTCGTATGGCCGATGTGGACATGACACCGTTAATTTTGGGCGATAATTTATACGCGGTAAGTTACAATGGTAACTTAGTGTCTATGGAGCTAAGAACGGGTCGTGTTGTATGGACGCGTAAGTATTCAAGCTTCAATGAATTAGCGACAGCAGGGGTTGGACTATACTTAGTCGATGACCACAGCCGAATTTATTCAGTAGATAGACGTAACGGTCTTGAATTATGGAGTAACTCTACGTTAATGAATCGTAGTTTAACTTCACCTGCCGTTATAGGCTCTTATATTGTTGTAGGTGACTTTGAAGGTTACTTACATTTTATTGACCGCAACTCTGGCGAAGTCGCTGGACGTGTTGAGGTTGATAGTGATGGTTTATTCTCACAACCAGTAGTGGTTGGAGATAAAATTTATGTGCAAGGTCGTAGCGGCAAAATCGCGACGATTGTACTGCCATAAATTGAATAGCAAACCTTATTAGAGCCCCTGGAAGTGTGTTCCGGGGGCTTTTTATTTTAAAGTTTTTAGAGGCAAAATCATGATCCCTGTAGTGGCCCTTGTGGGGCGACCTAATGTTGGTAAGTCAACTTTATTTAATCGCCTTACTCGCACAAGAGATGCGCTTGTCGCCGATTTTCCTGGTTTAACTCGTGACCGTAAATATGGACGTGCGTTTTTAGCTGGTTATGAATTCATTGTGGTTGATACTGGTGGTATCGATGGCACTGAAGAAGGGATTGAAACTAAGATGGCTGAACAATCGCTAGCGGCGATTGAAGAAGCAGATGTGGTGCTATTTTTAACTGATGCTCGTGCAGGCTTAACAGCAGCTGATTTAGCGATTGCTGAGCATTTACGTAGCCGTGATAAAACTACCTTTGTTGTTGCTAACAAAGTTGATGGTATTGATGCTGATTCAGCCTGTGCTGAGTTTTGGTCATTAGGTTTAGGTGAAGTTTATCAAATGGCAGCTGCGCAAGGTCGCGGTGTTACCAATATGATTGAATACTCACTTGCGCCTTATGCTGAAGCTATGGGTATTACTCGCCAAG
The DNA here is from genome assembly GCF_041469265.1 of Shewanella sp. 10N.286.51.B2. Classification (NCBI taxonomy): domain Bacteria; kingdom Pseudomonadati; phylum Pseudomonadota; class Gammaproteobacteria; order Alteromonadales; family Shewanellaceae; genus Shewanella; species Shewanella sp. 10N.286.51.B2. The sequence goes on along the minus strand of NZ_JBFRKH010000028.1, from coordinate 26,340 downwards.
AAGACGGTGAAGAAGTTGAAGATGTACGTGAGTACACTGAAGAAGAAGCCGAAGCTGAACAAGAGCGCCTGCAAAACTTACCGATTAAGCTTGCTATTATTGGTAAGCCTAACGTAGGTAAATCAACGCTAACTAACCGTATTTTAGGTGAAGAGCGTGTGGTTGTTTACGATGCACCAGGTACGACTCGTGACAGTATTTACATTCCAATGGAACGTGAAGGTCGTCAATACGTATTAATTGATACTGCTGGTGTGCGTCGCCGCGCGAAAGTACATGAAGTTATTGAGAAGTTTTCAGTGATTAAAACCCTGAAAGCAGTTGAAGATTCTAACGTTGTCTTGTTAGTGATCGACGCTCAAGACGGTATTACAGAGCAAGATCTTGGTTTGCTTGGTTTTGCGCTTAATGCTGGTCGTGCAATTGTACTTGCTGTGAATAAATGGGATGGTCTTGACCAAGCATTTAAAGAAGGTGTCAAAAGTGAGTTAGATCGCCGTTTAGGTTTTATCGATTTTGCCCGCATTCACTTTATTTCAGCGCTTCATGGCACAGGTGTTGGTCATTTATACGAGTCAATTGAAGAAGCCTATGACAGTGCAACGCGCCGCGTAAGTACTTCAATGCTGACCCGCGTTATGCAAATGTCACAAGATGATCATCAGCCACCATTAGTACATGGTCGCCGAGTGAAGCTTAAGTATGCCCATGCCGGTGGTTATAACCCGCCAATCGTTGTGGTACACGGTAACCAAGTAAGCAAGTTACCTGACTCATACAAGCGTTACATGATGAACTACTTCCGTCGTTCATTGAAAGTTGTGGGTACGCCAATTCAAATGCGCTTTCAAGAGGGAGCTAATCCATTTGAAGGCCGCCATGAAAAGCTAACCATTAGTCAAGAGCGTCGCCGTAAACGCGCAATGAGCCACATTAATAGCCGCAAAAAATAAATTATTTTCTGTGAGTTAAGCAAAACCTGAATGACTGCAAAGTGATTCAGGTTTTTTTATGTCTCTGATTTACTAGTGTTTGAACTGAGGAGTTTGAACCGAGGTGTTTGAACCGAGGTTATTGAATGTTATTGGCTTGGTAAGGTGAAACGCTCAATGATCTAGCATAAGCAAATGTTAAGTTTTACCTCTTATAATAATCATTCACTTTCAATCGCTGAGGTTTTTATGAGTACTCACAGCCATTTCCCTGCTATCCATCGTCTTCTGCATTGGGGGCTTGCGTTGTCGATGTTGGTGATGCTGTTAACCATCTTACTGCGTTTAGGCTGGATGGAGAAAAATCATATGGCAGAGATGATCCAACAAGGGCTATTGCCGCTTGATTTACTCATCAGCGATAAACAAGCCGTCATCATTGCTAAAAGTATCCGTAATGTGATGTTCCAGTGGCACCTATATTTTGGTTATGCGGTGGCTGTTTTTGTGTCGCTGCGCTTTATCTATATGGCAAAATGCGGTTTACAATACCCTAGCGCATTCAGTAAACAGGCTAGCGGCCGTGAAAAATTTCAAGCGTGGGTATATTGGCTATTTTATCTGGGTATTGCGTTATCGGTCTCCACAGGCTTGTTGATTGAATTTGGACCAGAGTCAATTGAACACCAAGCTGAAACCGTGCATAAACTTGCCTTGTGGTATTTTATTCCGTTTATCAGTTTGCATTTGGCCGGAATAATACTGGCCGAATTTACCCACGATAAGGGCTTAGTCTCGAGAATCATCGGCGGGTAAACACAGTCACCAGTTGTGTTGAACTAAGCCTATTGAGCAGCGTATCAGCGGTTGTTCTAGCTATTGCTTCAAGACCGCGTCATGGCGTTAGTGCTAGCGCGGTGATTATTAGTCCTCATTAACCAACTCTTGTTCGCTATCCTATACTCGTCAGACCTTGTTAACGGGTTAATCTTTACCTATTTAACTCTCCAACTTAACACTCTGTTAAACTAACTCGTCACAATGCTTAATAAAACCTTAAGATTGAAGATTTAACTTAGATGATATTGAATCATTAAAAATTAGTCATTCATGACTCCTCAAAAATTAAAACTAACAAAGCGAGACTCCATGAAGCGATCATTACTAGCGAGTTTGTTACTCACATTGGCCTTTAGCGGCCCATTATTTGCCGCGCCTTCACTTGAGCATACTGTACTAACCAAAGATGGCACCGAAACTAGCTTGAAAGAGTTTGCTGGCAAGGTGGTGTATGTGGATTTTTGGGCATCATGGTGCGGTCCATGTCGAAAGTCTTTTCCTTGGATGAACCAGATGCAGGCCAAATACCAGCAGCAAGGCTTTGAAGTGGTTGCTATCAATCTTGATGTTGATACTGAGTTAGCCCATGAGTTCCTCACTAAAATCCCCGCTAATTTTAATTTACGCTTTAATCCAGAAGGGGATGTGGCAAGGGAGTTTGATTTACCTGGTATGCCAAGTAGCTATTTATTTAACCGCCAAGGCGAATTAGTTCAGCGTCATGTTGGTTTTTTTGACAAGAACAAGCCTGCTTACGAACATGAAATTCAACTGTTATTAAAGGAATAAGCCAATGAAAAAATCGAGTTTTAAGCAATACATTAAGCTGTTATTGGCCTTGTCTATTATCAGCAGTTTAGCAGGCTGTTCGAGTTTAGGGGTAGAGCCGTGGGAGAAGGATCAATTTGCCCGCGCTGATATGGCACTTAATAATGAAAAGTTAGATTTAGCATTGGATGACCATATTTACTTCAGTAAAGAAGGCACCAGTGGCGGACGCTCATTAGCTGGTGGAGGTTGTGGATGCAACTAACTTCGAAACTAACGCCGAAACAAAGCATCGCTAGTGCATTGGCCATGGCTAGCTGCAGTTTGTTGTCACAACAAGCTAGCGCACAAGAGCCGGTACCGGCAAACGATGATTGGAAAGTCGATGCCGCCATTATGTATTACGGTGAGCAAGACCGTGTACAAGCCGTTGAAGCTATTGGTAATGTGCAAAAAGCCTTTGGTGAAGATTCGCTGCTCGATATGAAAATCGTTGTCGACAGCTTAACCGGCGCTTCAGCTTCTGGCGCTGTAGCACAATCCATCAGCCAAACCTTTACTCGACCTTCAGGTAAGGGAGAGTATACGGTCGCCCCAGGTGAAACGCCCCTTGATGATACGTTCCAAGATACCCGGGTGCAGTTAAGTGCCAATTGGCAGGAAATTTTAAATCCTGACTGGACGGTTAACTTAGGTGTTTATGGTTCTAAAGAATATGATTATTTATCATTAGGCTTAAATGCGGGTGTGGAGCGCAGTTTTAACAAAAACAACACCACCCTTGCCTTATCGGGTGCCTATACGAATGATACTGTTGATCCTGTGGGCGGACGTCCTGTGGCGTTATCAGAAATGGTATTTCGCGGTGATTATGATGGTGATGATGCCTTTCAAGCTGCATTTGACGCCACTCGATTAGACGGTGATGACACCAAGCAAACCGCTGATGTCATGCTAGGTGTGACCCAAATCTTGAATCGTAACTGGTTAATGCAAGCCAACTACGGTTTTTCAAGTGTGTCGGGCTATATGACCGATCCCTATAAAATTCTCAGTATGGTCGATGGTAACGGTGAGTCCCATGGTTATCGCTATGAAAACCGCCCAGACTCGCGCACTAAGCACAGTGTTTTCTTGTTAGCAAAAGGCGCATTGGACTCAGGGGTGATTGATTTCTCTTATCGCTACAATACTGATGACTGGGATATTCAAGCGCACACTTTAGAAACCCATTATCGCTATTACTTTATCCCAAGCTTATATGGCCAGCTGCATTTGCGTTATTACCAGCAGCAAGCTGCTGAGTTTTATCAGCCATTATTGCGCACAGAAGCTGCATTACCTGAGTATGCCAGTGCGGATTATCGCATTGGTGACATGTCAGCTTATACCGTAGGGCTTAAGTTTGGCCATCGCTTATCTGGCGGCCATGAACTTAGCTATCGTATTGAGTATTATCAGCAAAACCCTGAAAACAACGGCACAGATATCCCTGGTGAGTTAAATAATCAGGATTTATTTCCATCGGTGAAAGCAATCGTAGCTCAAATAAGCTATTCGTTTTAAATAAATAGTCTTAAGATAAATAAACGCAAAACATCAGAGTTATTGAAATTGTTAAATAAAGCCGCTGTTACATCACAAGCCGCTACATCTAAGGCCCCACAGGTCGCGACGCTTACACGTCGCCCTTGGGGCTTTTTAGGTTCATTTAGCGCCATGGCAAGTCCATGTGAAATGTTAATGCGACTAGATGATGAGTGCATTGCCCAGCAGATGTTAAATATCGCGGTGGCTGAAGCCAGTAGAATAGAGCGTAAATATAGCCGTTTTTTACAAGGTAATATTGTTTGGCAACTCAATAATGCCCAAGGGCAGGCGGTTAACATTGATGCTGAAACCGCACATTTACTGCAATTTGCCCAGCAATGTTATCAATTAAGTGACGGCGCTTTTGATATCAGCGCAGGTCCTTTAATGAAGTTGTGGCGCTTTGATGGTAGCCATCAAGTGCCACCAGCTAGTGCGATTAAATCGGCATTAAAGCTAGTGGATTTTAGCGCCATTGATTTTACTGACAGCAAATTGACTATGCCTGCAGCAATGAGTTTAGATTTTGGTGGCATAGGCAAAGAGTATGCGGTGGATAGTACAGCGCAATTACTCAGCAAGCGTTGGCCTGATATCTCTGTGTTAGTTAATTTTGGCGGCGATATTGCCTGTCCCATCCTTAACCCAGATGGCTGGCAAGTGGGGATTGAAAACCCGCAGCAATTGGATAATGCCGCGGCGCTGTTAACCATACGCCAAGGCGCATTAGCCACTAGCGGCACCACTCGGCGCTACATTGAAGTGGATCAAAAACGCTATGGCCACATTATTAATCCTCGAACAGGATATCCTGTGGAGCAAGCGCCGCTTTCAGTGACGGTATTAGGGCCAAATAGCGTAACCGCGGGAATGTTATCGACCATGGCAATGTTAAAAGGCGCTGCTGCTGAAGCCTTTTTGAGTGAGCAAGGTGTTGACTTTAAAGTGTTTAGATAAGCTTAAATCGCGCTTTAGTTATTATAAAAGTAATAAGGGAATAACCGATGCGGGTATTGTTAGTAGAAGACAATCAGTTATTAGCACAAGGCGTGGTTTTGAGTTTGGCTAAAGAAGGGATCCAAGTGGATCACTTATGTTCTTATAACCAAGCATTAGCGGCGCTGGATAATGAAGATTTTAGCGCCATTATTCTTGATTTAGGTTTGCCTGATGGCAATGGCGAAGATTTATTAAAGCACTGGCGTAAAGCGGGAGTATCTTTGCCGATTATTGTGCTTACAGCCAATACGGATTTTGATACTCGCTTAAACTGTTTAGACATTGGCGCTGATGATTATCTTAGTAAACCGTTTGATGTGCGGGAATTAGTTGCAAGACTGCGAGCGATTGTTCGCCGCCAACACGGCTTAGATAACAATCAATTTAGTTTCGGCGCATTGACCATCGATTTCAGTTGTTGTGAAGTGCATTTTCGAGAGCAATTAATCAATCTGCCACGGCGGGAATATCAATTGTTATTGGAGTTTGCCCAATCAGCAGGGCGAGTACTAACCCGCAGCCAGCTTGAGCAATTAACCTATGGTTGGGATGAAGTCGGCAGTAATTCCATTGAAGTGCATATTCATCATTTACGTAAAAAAATGGCCCCAGAACTGATTAAAACTGTTAGAGGCATTGGCTATATTTTAGCTGAAATTCAATAAGCATTAATGGTCAGTAGATCATAAAAGGATATTATGTTTTCGTTACGTTTCTCCCTTAGTTTATTGATGTTAGTCGGCATCTTACTGACCGTATCGGTTGCCAGTGTGCTGAGTAGCCGCGATGCCATGTACGAGATAGAAGAGCTATTTGATGCAGAAATGGTGCAAACCGCCAAAGTGCTGGATTTGTTTTATGTCAAAAGGCTTACTGCCGCCAAAGTAGCAAGCTTAATTGAGCAACCTATTCGCTTTCATGTGTCAGAGTCTGAAATAGAAACCTTTGCCGAGCAGTCTACGGTAGAAACCCTCTCTTACGAGCGAAAGCTGTCATTTCAATTATTTACCTCAGCAGGTGAGTTACTTGCATACTCAGATAATACTGGCGAGCAACCGCTAACGGATTTTAACCACGGCTATGCCTATCAGGCAGTCGGTGAGCACACCTGGCATGTGTATAGCTTGTTTTCAACGGCGCAACAGGTGTGGATAGTGACTGCACAGCGTGATGATGTGCGCCAAGAGTTGGTGGATAAAATTAACGCCAATAGCTGGCGCTCGCCTTTGATTATTGCGCCGATCATGTTGCTGATTATGCTATTGGTGACTTACTACTTATTTAAACCCATCAAGCTACTCGAGCGCCATTTAGCTTATCGCAGTGCTCAAGATCTAGCGCCAATTAATATCCGCTTACCGTCAGAACTTATTACAATTCAGCAGTCGCTTAATAGTTATTTAGCCCGTATCGCCGATATGATGATCCGCGAACGACGCTTTAGTGCTGATGCCGCCCATGAATTAAAGACCCCCTTAGCCATCATTAAACTTCATGGTGATGGTTTAGAAAGCGTGATTAATTCATCAACCGATGAAAGCTTAAAGCAACAAGCAATACCTTACACCCAAGCCATGGGGCAGGGCATTACGCGCATGAGTCATACCGTTGAACAACTGTTATTACTCTCAAGGGTTGATGCCATTGAAGCGATTAATAAAACTGAATGCGACTTACAAAGCTTGATTGATAATGTGATTAATCAGTTAGTGCATATTGTGGCCGATTATCAGTGGCAGCTTGATATTCCTAAGGGACTTACCGTTAAAGCTGATAGCTTTTATCTTGAATTAGTATTAAAAAACATTATCGAAAATGCTTGTAAATACAGCCCTAAAGAATCGGTTATTAGCATTGGTGCTGAGCAAGAAGCTAACCAATGCGTTATAAATATCATTGATCAAGGCATAGGCATGTCTGCAAGCGAAATTGATTTAGCCAAGAACCGTTTTTATCGGGTTGATGAAAATGTATCCCAAGGTGCAGGGTTAGGGTTATCCATTTGTCAGCTAATTATTATGTTGCACCAAGGTGATTTGAGTTTTCATCAAGCTAAGCCTCAAGGGCTAAAGGTCAACATTGTGTTACCCAATTAAACTAACTTATTTAATCTTGGGATAAAAAAGCCTGAGTCACAGTGAATGTGATTCAGGCTTTTTATTTATTTCAGACTCAGTTTTTGCCTCAACTTCTGGTTCAGCTTTTGACTAAGCCAAAGCGCAGTTTATTTCACTCGCTGTTTAGACGACGAGTGATGACTGCTTGAGCGACTACCACCACGGTTGTTGTGGGATGTATTACTCGCTCTTTGCTGCGGCTTGATGCTGTGGTTTTGGGCGCTACGGTTGTTATTCACTCGCGCTGTTTGGTTATAGTGCTTGCTACTTTGCTGTTTATTAACAGTCGGTCTGCTGGTCGCTTGTCTATTAGTAACCTGCCTGTTTGTCGCTTGTCTGCTGCTCGGTTGCTTGGTCGCTTTTTGGCTTTGATTAGCCTTATTTGAACGGTTTGGCTGTGATTTATTTGCCGTTCTCAGCGCTTTATCCTGCTGGCCATTATGCATTTTATTCGTATTACTTGGTCTAGTGCTCGGTCTAGTACTGGGCTTAGTGCTCGGTCTAGTATTTGGCTTAGTACTGGGTCTTGAGCTATAGCTCGGCTTAGCATTATGATTATTTTTTAATGCTTTATTCACACGTTGCTGCTTTGCTATATGGCTTGGCTTAGAGTTATGTAGCTGTGCTGGCTTACCTTTATGACCAGGTTTTTGAGCATGAGCCAGCTTGTGGCTGTTATTGTAACGGGCACGATCATACTTATGGCTTACTCTCGGCGCTTTATAAGCAACCCCGCGGCGATGAGCTGGTTTGTGCTTCCAGCGGTGTGAGCCTTGGCTATAGGCAATCTTATGGGGCTTACGATAGTAATGAGTCTTATGATGATTAATCACCACCACGCGTCTATTTGACCAATGCACCGCGCCAAAGAAGTAGTTAAAGTTGATATAAACACTTGGTCCCCAATAAATTGGGCGGTTCGGGCGGTAATGCACATAAGATGGATAACGCCAATATACTGGTGGGTATGCATTCCAGCGCCAGCTACCGTAAACAATTCTTGGATCGTAATAGGGAACATAAACCACTTCCGTACGGGCAGGCTCAATAATGATCTGCTTTTCTTCACGGGTGATGGTCATGTTTTCCATATCATCAAAACTATTGGCTTCATCTGCTTGATGGCGCAATGTTTGAATGCTGGCTAATACCGTTTCTTCATCTTGCAGAAATGCTTCACCTAACTCCTGAGTCCAATCAAGATCTTCATTAAGCTTTTCAAGCACAGTGGGAAAGGCCACCAATGCCATGACGCTAGGGTCCCAATCCTGTTGCTCGGCTTGCTGCATTTTCTGTTCGCTATCAAGCTGACTATTTTCTTGCTGCCAGCGATGGGCTTGTACTACCTCTAGAGGGTAGGTAGACGCAATCAGAATATGGGTTAACAAACTATCTGGATATAAGGCTATAGGAGCAAGCATTTGCGCCAGCTGCGCTTCAGACAGCTGCTCAGCATCTTGACTGTAGGCTTGATCGCTTACCAGTGTTTGTGCGCCACTGTCTGTGGCCGCGAATGCCGCAGGAGAAAGCATAATGCACACGGCAACTAGGCTTGTTCTGATGCGATTAAACGTCGTATTCATTAATATCATATCGTCTCCAACTCCTTTTTGATAAAGGCAGTTTTTGAATGTTAGATATAGGATAACGAAGTGAAAATGAACACAAGATGAAAGCAGGGAATTTATTTCGAGTGAATTAAGCGACTAATGGTAAAAGCTAGTCATTAAATGTGATGGTGAATTTAGCGCCGCCATAAGTGTCAGATGCACCGACGCTTAATTGCCCCTGATAACTTTCGACAATATCACGCACTATGGCTAAGCCAATGCCGTGACCTTGTTGGTAGGTATCGGCTCTGATGCCACGTTCAAAAATACCGTGCTGTTGCTCTGGGGTTAGGCCTTTGCCGTCATCTTCAATGATTAAGTGTAATTGGTTATCGGTTTGCAATACGCTAAGGCAAACTTGGGCCTTAGCGGCTTTACAGGCGTTGTCTAACAGGTTGCCAAGCATTTCACTTAAGTCAGCTTCTTCGCCTTTAAATAGCATGTTGGCTTGGGCTTGGTAATCGATATCAAGGTGTTGCTGTTGGTATATTTTACTTAAGGTTCTGATTAACTTGCTGGCGACATCATCCACTTTAACCCCTAAATGCCAAGGCTTATTACCGCTAGTTTTGGCTTTATTGAGCTGATAGCTAATGATGTTATTGATATTGCTGGCTTGCTCTTTGGAGTCGGCACTTAAGTCTTTTTGGCTTTGCAGCACTGCTAGCGGGGTTTTTAAGCTATGGGCTAGATCGGCTAAGGCATTTTTATAACGCTGCCTTTGCTGTTGCTCAGTTTTTAATAGCACATTGAGCTGTTTTGCCACCGCGTTGAGCTCTATTGGGTAGTTTTGCTCAATGCGAGTTTGCTCACCTTGCTCGACTAACGTGAGCTCTTGAGTAAAACGGTTTAACGGTTTTAATGTCCACAGCAACCATATGGCCTGTATCAAGGCTAGTACCACCATTAACACTGCTAACCATGTCCATAGAGTGTTGCTAAACTCACTAATTTGCCTTTGAAAATCTGCGTCATCTTTAATGATATGAACCGTTATTTGTAGCGGTTTTTTATCTGTTTCAAAAGAAACGGTGAAGTTATATACCACATGATTATTGGGTTCATTACTAATGTCATCATCAAAGATGATTTGAGTAAGCTTGCCTTCGCCCATGGCCGGTATTGGTAATTGAGGCAGGGTTAAGCCTAAAAAAGATTCTGATGACCATACTTCATTAACGCCAGAGGGAGAATTTGAAGTGATAAGTGCATACAAACCCGAGCCGACAATATTAAATTGATTTTCCAATAAGTAATTGGGCATCACCACCTTATTGTCTTTGACTTCTGCCACTGCCAGCACCGAATACACATAGGCTTTTAACTGGTTATTAATCGATTGGGCGATTTGATGTTTAAAGGCATTATTAACCGCCGCGCCAATGAGAGGCAGTAACACCACAATTAACACTAAGCCACTGAGCATCAACCTTACTTTTAAGGAGTTAAAGAGTGCGAGTCGAGGCAAAGTTAATGGCTTTTTCATCAGAAGGTTATTTACTTAGCTGGCGTAGGCGATAACCTTGGCCACGCAAAGTTTCAATTAATTTATATTGGTTATCAGGGTCGAGCTTTTTACGTAAGCGGCGGATAAACACTTCAATGACGTTGGAGTCCAAGTCAAAATCCTGATCGTAAATATGTTCAATTAAGGTGGGTTTAGAAATCACTTCACCCTGATGCATCATAAAATATTCAAACAGTTTGAATTCAGAGCTACTTAAAATAACCGACTGCTGTAAATGCGTTAACGCTAAGGTGCGGGTATTAAGACTAAAAGGGCCATTACTGATCACCGGACTTGCTTGCCCAGCTGAGCGGCGGATTAATGCATTGAGACGGGCGACTAACTCTTCAGGCTGAAATGGTTTAGTGAGGTAATCATCTGCGCCAGAATCTAGCCCTAGCACCTTGTCTTGCCAGCCATCTCTAGCGGTTAAAATCAAAATCGGATAATCGATTTGTTTTTCACGCAGCTGGGTAATTAAGCTCAGGCCATCTATTTTAGGTAACCCCACATCGATGATAGCTGCATCATATTGATACTCAGAGGCTTGAAACAATCCGTCTTCGCCATCAGATGAAATATCAACGCTGTAATTTGCCCCTTGAAGGTGCTCAGTGAGATTGCGTTGTAAGCCTAAATCATCTTCAACTAATAATATTCTCATGCCTAGCCTCTTGAATTTAGTTGCTAAAAATTAAGCTTTGGCAACGATGGCGGTTAAAGATTAGTTTCTTGAAACTGAACCTGAACGTGCATTGACGGTGGCGTAAAACACCATGCCTTTATTTGACAGTAGTTTAACCCGATAGCCAGGAGAGCCGTTCACTGAGGTTGATTGCACCGACAGCACTTTAGCCGAGTATTGCCTTTTAGCCAGTTGCGCAGCCTGCTGTGAGCTATTAACGGCTAACTTTTTCGACTGGTTGGTTTTTTTTTGATTGGGCGCATGCTGATTGGGCGATTGATGGGCACGCTGATGGATGCCTTGTTGACTCCAATTGCCTGAAACTGGCGCAGCCTGAACTAATCCGATACTGAGAAAACTCAATATTAAGATAGTCAGGGGAATGCGTAATTTCGTTGTTACTTTGCTCATTTGCCAAGTCCAATTGAATATTTATCTTTGAAATCAGTCATCAGTGTAAAAGATCTGCTGCAATATAGAAATAGCGCTTCGCTATCAAAACTGCCTATCTCACAGCAGTAGTTTTAATCATTATCTAATGGCTTTGATGAATTCTAGCTGAACGTGTTCAGCTTATATTCATTTTCAATGCACTTAAATAGAAAGCAGGTTTCACCAAGCGCATTGAAAACAAGGATTGATTATGATGACTTTATCTATTTCAAAATGGTCGCTGACGGCAGTAGTGCTTTTATCGATGAGCGGTTTTGTACACACTGCTGTCGCCTCTGAAGCGGCTGCTTTGTCAAATGTGGCTGCTTTATCAAATCAAGTGCAGGCAAAAGTATTAGTGAGTAGTGAAGGGCGACAATTAACTGCCTCAGAAAAGCCAAACCAAGTGAAGGTTGACCCGCAGCGCATTAACGCATTGGTAAATAATGCCAAGCAGCTTGAGCCTGCGCTAGCCGTTGAGCGTTCAGTGCGCATCAAGCAGTTATCGCAGTTATCTAAACAAACCACATCACAAGTAGCGCCTAAAAATACCTTAACCAATAATGCCATAACCAATACTGCCTCTATGATGTATGTGCAGCCGGGGCTTAGGGATTTTACGATTTATCAGGCCTACAGTCATTTATATGATGATTTTGATGAAGATGGTTTTTATCAAACTTTTACCGTGACCTTTGATGCTGATGTTTACGGCTTTAGTGTCGGCGAGCCTGCTAATGTTTATGCTGAATTGTATTTAAGCCGAAATGGCGGCCCGTGGCAGCATTATTACTCCACCGATATTTTTACCATTTATGGCGAAGCTGAAGATGACAGTTATGAGGTGCTAACCACCTTAGCCCAAGGGTATAAAACCGATTACTATGACGTACTGATTGATTTATATGAGGTGGGTTATGAGGATATTGTTGCCACCATCAGTAGTGAAGAGGCTGATAGCTTATATGCCTTGCCGTTAGAAAGTAGCGATAGAGATACGGTTTATATTGAAGAAGAAATCATTGAAACTGAAGTGATAGTCAGTGGCGGTAGTACCTCAGGTGTCATGTTAATCTTAGCTGTAGGTTTGCTAATAATGAGACGAAAAAGTATGACGTCATGAGCTTATTAACTCACCACCGTGACTCTTATTAATTAACAGCGTCGCGGTGGTTATTCATTTCTACTTCACTGTTACTTCACTATTTATTTAACTAGGGACTCAATCTCACCATGATGTAGCTGAGTAACCAGTAAGTCACCTGAGCTTACTTGGTTCGCCTGTTCAACTACCTTGCCATCACTGTCTTTAGTAATACTGTAACCACGGCTTAAGGTGGCTAACGGGCTTACGGTTTCCAGCTTATGAGCGCTGTAACTGAGTTGCTTACTGGCGTTATCAACTCGGCTTTTCATCGCTTCATTTAAGCGATTACTTAGATAAGTCATTTTGTTTTGCTCAAGGGTGAGTTTGTGCACTGGCGATTGCTGCTGCAAACGGCTTTTTAATTGTTGTTGCCTCATTTGGGCGCGGGCCAGTTTGTGCTGCAACGCAGACTCAAGCTTTAACTGCATTTCATCAAAACGTTGTTCAAGCTGTTGTAGTTGCCTTTTAGGATCTTGTCTTTGCAGCTGGTGGCTTAATTCAGCAAGTTGGGTGCTTTGATGCAATATGTAATGACGATAGGCTTGCCTTAAACGCGCGAAAGTCGCAGTCAATTTTTGGCTTTTATTGCCTTTATCATCAGATAACAACTCAGCCCCTGCCGATGGCGTCGGCGCTCTTACATCAGCAACATAGTCACTGATGGTGGTATCAATTTCATGGCCCACAGCGCTCACTACGGGCAATGCACTGTTATAAATCGCGTGGGCTAAGTCTTCATCGTTAAAGCACCATAGATCTTCCAGTGAACCGCCACCACGGGTGAGTAGCAGCACATCAACCTCAAGACGTTTGTTGGCGGTAGTGATGGCATCGATAATTAATTTACTGGCAGTAGCACCTTGTACTTGAGTGGGGTAAACCACCACTTCAATGGACGGATCGCGCCGCGATAACACATGCACTACATCGCGAATGGCTGCACCAGTAGCTGAGGTAATCACACCTATTCGTTGGATATTTTGTGGAATAGGGCGCTTAGTTTCTGTTGCAAATAAGCCTTCTGCGGCTAATTTTAGCTTAAGCGCCTCATATTGCTGTGCTAGCAATCCATCACCCGCAGGCAACATCGACTCTAATAGTAATTGATAATCGCCGCGGGGCTCGTAAACACTGATGGCGCCTTTAACTAAAACCTGTTGTCCATTAACCGGTCTAAAGGCGACTGATTGATTACGACCTTTAAACATCGCACAACGAATTTGTGAGCGACTGTCCTTTAAAGTCATATACCAATGACCTGAATTTGGGGAAACAAAGTTCGAGATTTCGGCCTCTAGCCAGACCTTACCAAGCTCTCCTTCAAGCAGCTGGCGGACTTCACCGTTTAATCGCGAAACGGAGTAAACATTATTTTTTGAGCTTTTCATCAATTTAGGCCACCCAATCGGAACTTTTGACTATTTTCCATTTACCAACCCCAATATGCAAGGTATAATCCCGCCGCAATATTTACCCTTTCTAAACCCTACACTTTCTGGGAGATGTTGCATGTTAAGATTAAGAAATGACGCACTAACATTTGATGATGTACTACTGGTGCCTGCTCACTCAACCGTCCTCCCAAATACCGCTGTTCTAAAAACACGTCTGACTAGAAAAATAGAATTAAACACCCCAATTGTTTCTGCAGCTATGGATACCGTAACTGAAGCTCGCTTAGCGATCGCGATGGCACAAGAAGGTGGTTTAGGTTTTATTCATAAAAATATGACCATTGAGCAGCAAGCTGAAGAAGTTCGTAAAGTTAAAATTTACGAAGCGGGTATTGTTCAGCAACCTGTTACAGTTAATCCATCAACAACCTTAGCTGACGTTAAGCAATTAACTGAGCGCAATGGTTTTGCTGGTTACCCAGTGGTTAATGACGCAAGTGAACTTGTGGGTATTATCACTGGCCGTGATGTGCGCTTTGTCACTGACTGGACCATGACTGTTGAACAAGTTATGACCCCAAAAGATCGTCTTGTGACGGTTCAAGAAGGCACTAAATTAGATGAAGTACAAACATTAATGCATTCTCACCGCGTTGAGAAAGTGCTAGTGGTTGACGCTAACTTCAAGCTTAAAGGCCTTATCACAGTTAAAGATTTCCAAAAAGCTGAACGTAAACCAAATGCATGTAAAGACGAGTTAGGTCGTTTACGTGTAGGTGCAGCCGTTGGCGCTGGTGCAGGTAACGAAGAGCGTATTGCTGCATTGGTTAAAGCCGGTGTTGACGTATTATTGATTGACTCATCTCATGGTCACTCAGAAGGCGTATTGCAACGTATTCGTGATACTCGCGCATCATTCCCTGACTTACAAATTGTTGGCGGTAACGTTGCAACAGCTGAAGGCGCATTAGCCCTAGTTGAAGCTGGCGTTGATGCGGTTAAAGTGGGTATTGGCCCTGGATCAATCTGTACTACGCGTATCGTAACCGGTGTTGGCGTGCCGCAAATTACTGCAGTATCTGACGCAGCAGCGGCAGTTAAGCATCTTGATATTCCGGTTATTGCCGATGGCGGTATTCGTTTTTCAGGTGATTTAGCTAAAGCATTGGCAGCGGGTGCATCTTGCATCATGGCAGGTTCAATGTTTGCTGGTACTGATGAAGCGCCGGGCGAAACTGAGCTATACAATGGTCGTGCTTATAAGTCATACCGCGGTATGGGCTCTTTAGGTGCGATGACTCAAACTCAAGGTTCATCAGATCGCTATTTCCAAAGTGACAATGCTGCTGACAAATTAGTACCAGAAGGTATTGAAGGCCGCGTTGCTTACAAAGGTAAATTAAAAGAGATTATTCACCAGCACATGGGCGGCTTACGTTCATGTATGGGTCTTACCGGTTGTGCCACCATTAAAGAATTAAATGAAAAAGCTGAGTTCGTTAAAATTACTTCAGCAGGCATGGGCGAGTCTCATGTGCACGATGTCACCATCAGTAAAGAAGCGCCGAACTATCGTAGCGGCACTTAATAATTAATAAGGCGCTCATTTATTTGAGCGCCTTTTTTCAATTTCATTATGCATTTGAAATTATGCATTTGAGATTGAAGCAAATCTACTAGATCAAACCAGATATAAGGTAACCCATGAGCAACATTCATGAGCATAAAATCCTGATCCTAGATTTTGGATCGCAATACACGCAGTTAATCGCCCGCCGTATTCGTGAAATCGGTGTTTATTGTGAGCTTTGGGCTTGGGATGTATCTGAAGAGCAAATTAAAGGTTTTGCTCCTAACGGCATCATTTTAGCTGGTGGCCCTGAAAGCGTTACCGCTGCTAACTCACCACGAGCACCAGAATATGTATTCAATGCTGGCGTACCTGTTTTAGGTATTTGTTACGGCATGCAAACCATGTCTGAGCAGCTTGGCGGCAAAGTGATCCAAGGCGTTGGCGAAGGCGAGTTCGGTTACGCGCAGGTTGAACTGCAAACGGAATCAGCCTTATTCAAAAGCATTGAAGATGCCATCAGTGAAACAGGCAAGCCATTACTGGATGTATGGATGAGCCACGGCGATAAAGTATCTGAAATCCCAGAAGGTTTTGTTACTGTCGCTAAAACTGACACTTGCCCATACGCTGCAATGGCCAATGAAGATAAGCATTTCTACGGGGTGCAATTTCACCCAGAAGTGACCCACACTCGTCAAGGTAAGCGCATGCTTGAGCACTTCGCGCTAGAGATCTGTGGCTGTCCTGCTAACTGGAAACCATCATCAATTATTGAAGATGCTATTGAAAAACTGAAAAAACAAATCGGTAACGATGAAGTAATTTTAGGTTTGTCAGGTGGTGTAGATTCATCGGTTGTGGCCATGCTATTGCACCGCGCAATAGGCGACAAACTGACCTGTGTATTTGTTGATAACGGTCTGCTACGTTTAAACGAAGCCAACCAAGTCATGGAAATGTTTGGCGATCACTTCGGACTGAATATTGTTCACGTTAATGCTGAGCACCGTTTCTTAGAGCAAATGGCTGGCGAAGCAGAGCCAGAAGCTAAACGTAAAATCATTGGCCGCGTTTTCGTTGAGATTTTCGATGAAGAGTCAAAGAAATGCGTTAATGCAAAATGGTTAGCACAAGGCACGATTTACCCTGATGTAATTGAATCTGCAGGCAGCGCCACAGGCAAAGCCCATGTGATTAAGTCGCACCATAACGTTGGCGGTTTGCCAGATGATATGGAAATGGGACTAGTTGAGCCATTACGTGAGTTATTTAAAGATGAAGTGCGTAAAATTGGTTTAGAGCTTGGTCTGCCATACGACATGCTTTACCGTCATCCGTTCCCAGGACCGGGTCTGGGTGTGCGCGTTTTAGGTGAGGTGAAAAAAGAGTACTGTGACTTACTGCGTTTAGCGGATGCTATCTTCATTGAAGAGCTGCACAAAGCTGACCTTTACAACAAAGTCAGCCAAGCATTTACCGTATTCCTACCTGTTCGTTCTGTCGGCGTTATGGGCGATGGTCGTAAATATGATTGGGTAGTATCGCTGCGCGCAGTTGAAACTATCGACTTTATGACAGCCCACTGGGCACATTTACCTTATGACTTCTTAGGTCGTGTATCTAACCGCATTATTAATGAAATCGATGGTATTTCACGTGTGGTTTACGATATTTCAGGTAAGCCACCGGCAACCATTGAATGGGAATAACCCATTTAGATATTGCTGAATAAACAAAAAGGCGCTTCGGCGTCTTTTTTGTTTTAAACTATCTAATTCAATCTAACTGTTTTACAGCTATTTTTTACAACTAAAGCGTTATGAATTATCGAGCCCCCATGCCAACATCTACTGACATTGCAGATCCTATCATTGATGCCGATCTTGAAACCAAGCCTGAAACTGAGCCTAGCTCTGAGCCAGTGAATAAACTGGTTAATAAGCAGATCAATCAACTCGGTCAATTAGTTGAAACCGAGCTGACCGCTGAACAAACAGCTATTGATGAAAAGTGGATGCGAGTAGCAATGGCGCAAGCCAGGTTAGCAGAAGCCAAAGGAGAGGTGCCCGTGGGCGCAGTCTTGGTTAAAGATGATGAGTTGCTTGCTAGTGGCTTTAATTTAAGTATTTGCGAGCATAACCCCACAGCCCATGCTGAAATTGAATGTATTCGCGCCGCAGGGCAGGTGCTTGAAAACTACCGCATGTTAGACACTAGCTTGTATGTCACCCTAGAGCCTTGTTCCATGTGCGCTGGCGCTATGGTGCATAGCCGAATAAAACGAGTGGTATTTGGCGCAGATGATTTAAAAACCGGCGCCGCTGGCAGTGTGGTTAATTTAGTTCAACATGCTGATTTTAATCATCAGCTAGAGGTGACGTCTGGGGTATTAGCGAGCGAGTGTGCTGGGCAATTAAGTGCTTTTTTTAAACGTCGCAGAGAAGAAAAAAAAGCACTTAAAAAGTTACTGAAACAGCAATCAGACTTGTTGCTGCAAAAAGGCGAAAAATAATTTCTGGCGGTTAAGCATTTTACGTTGTTTAAGCTTGATAGCATTACGGCGACGAGCGCTGTTATTAGTGTTTCTTCTCATGTTAAGCCTTACTACATTGGTGAGGTTTTATATTAGTTAAAGCGAGCATAAATCACTTTCGAAAACAAACCATCGCTGCCCGGTTTGCTGTAAATCTAAAACTGGGTTAGCTCACAATCCCCATTTGCTAATTCGTATCCCTTACTTGCATTCACTAGCATAAAGGTGATGGTTAAAAAGTTACCCTAGACAGTGTAAAGCCAGTAAGTGACGGTTTTATTGCGCCGCTGATTTTACAATATCTTCTGGATTTTTATCATCATTGGCTGAAGTCTTAGCTTGGCCTGTGGTGTCATTTTCTGCTTGTTGCTGCATAAGTTCAAGCTGTTTATTTTGACTATCGACCCACACTAAGGTGTCGTAATATCGGCGGATGTTTTCCACATAGTGAACCGCTTCATTACCACGAGCATAACCATAACGAGTATGTTGATAATATTTGCGTTGTTGCAGCAGTGGCAAGACCTCTTTGACATCTCGCCATGCACTGGGATCTTTACCCATCCCTTGGGCTATTTTGCGGGCATCCTCCACATGACCTAAACCCACATTATAGGAGGCAAGGGCAAACCAAATACGCTGACTGTCAGGGATTGATGCTGGTAAACGATCGATCATTTTTTGCAAATAAATTGCGCCACCGCGAATGCTTTGTTCTGCATCGAGGCGGTTATCCACCCCCACAGAGCTTGCCGTTGGCTGGGTGAGCATCATCATGCCGCGAACGCCAGTGGGTGAGCGCGCTTTAGGGTTCCAATGGGACTCTTGATAACCGGCGGCGGCCACTTTACGCCAGTCGAGATCGCCAGCATGTTTTTCAAATAAGGCTTGGTATTCAGGTAGCACATTATCAATAGCGCGAATAAACGCGCGAGTATCAACATAGTCAAAGCGCTTAACATGGCCAAAATACTTTTCATTTAAATGCTCAAGGGTGCCATTCCGTTTTTGCTGATGCCAAAACGACAATAACGAGCCCATTAAGCGGTCGCTGCCATTGGGGCGCAATAACCATACAACGTCAGTTTTATCATCTAGGACGATACTGCCCCGTAACTCAGGTAAATAGCGTTGATTTATTCGTAGACTTTTAGAGTCTGCCACCGTATAAAGCAACTCGCCTTTCGCCACCAAAGAAAACAATTCTTCGTTGTCTTTGTCATACACTTGCTGCCATTTAAGGTTTGGGTGTGATTGCTGCAAGCTGGTTAATGTATCCACCGCCGCAGACTCAGAGATGACATAAATATCACCGCTCAGATTATCAAGATTTCTTGGCTTTTGAGTGCCGGTTTTATAAATCAATACTTGATTGACCTCATATAAAGCTGGCCCTAGTAAAAATTGTTCACGACGGTTTTGGGTAGTGGTAATTGCGGCGGCAACAATATCGATTTCATCATTTCGCAGAGCGGCGAATAACTGCTGCCTGTGGGTGTAAGGCACCATTTCTAATGGCACATCAAGATACGCTGCAAACTTTGCCGCCATTTCATAATCAAAACCACTCTCGCCAAGATCTGAGTTGAGGTAGGTTTGCGAGCCGTAAAGCGTCCCTACCTTTAAGACGGTACGTTTGGGGGAGGTTTCAACAAATTCAGTGACTTCAAACCTAGGTGGCTCACAGGCCACCAGTAAAAAGCTGAATGAAATAATCGTTAAAAGTTTGGTCATATCCATCTGTAAGCTATTGGTATTAGGCACTGTGCACTATTCAATGTTGAGCCTGAAAATATAATACCGTTTTAAAAAATGTCAGCGCTTTAGATATTTTAGCAGTAGTTTGCTATTTCACCTAGAAACCGGCTCAAGCTGAGTAAAATATACGTTTGAATTGATTAAAGAAAACCAAATGACAATTGGCTTTTAATCGCGAATTAACGCTTAAATTTTAAGCGCTTTTATGTGTTATTTAAATTGATTGTTTTCGTTAACGGGAAACACTGTTCTCACGCGCCTTGGTGGGTGATTTATAGGGTGTGATTCCCTATAATAGCGCCAATTCTTACCCTGCCATTATAATTAATAAGGTGAATTGACGTGATTGAGATCATTCGCGGAGCCCCAGCACTTTCAGCTTTTAGAGTTCAAAAGCTTATGGAGGCCTGTGAAACAGCAGCGCTTCCTGTTGAGCAAATCTATGCTGAGTATGTCCATTTAGCCGATTTAAGTGACAAGCTTGATGATAAAGAATATCAGCAACTTGAAACCATTCTAACCTACGGACCTGCAATTGAATCTCATACTCCAGAAGGATCATTGATATTTGTAACACCTCGCCCTGGAACGATTTCTCCTTGGTCATCTAAAGCAACTGACATCGCCCAAAATTGTGGTTTAGGCAAAGTAAAACGCCTAGAACGCGGTATTGCCTACTATGTTGCAGGAGCATCATTAACAGCGCAGCAGTTAGAGCAAGTGAAAGGCTTAATCCACGACCGTATGGTTGAAGTGATTTTACCTGAGTTTGCCGCAGCATCAGTATTGTTTGAACGCACTGAGCCATTGCCCTTCAAAAGCATCAATATTTTAGCTGAAGGTCGCCGCGCCCTTGAAGTGGCAAACGTGCAATTAGGCCTAGCGCTAGCAGAAGATGAAATCGACTACTTAGTTGATAACTTTGTGCGCTTAAACCGTAATCCTAACGACATCGAGCTAATGATGTTTGCTCAAGCAAACTCAGAGCATTGTCGTCACAAGATTTTCAATGCAGACTGGACTATCGATGGTGAAGTTCAGCCTAAATCATTATTCAAAATGATTAAAAACACCTTCGAAGTCACCCCAGACAACGTGTTATCAGCTTATAAAGATAATGCCGCTGTCATGACAGGCTCTGTTGCCGGTCGATTCTTCCCTGATCAAGATGGCGTTTATAACTATCACACCGAGCCAATGCACGTGTTGATGAAGGTTGAAACCCACAATCACCCAACAGCAATTAGCCCCTATCCGGGCGCTGCCACAGGATCAGGCGGTGAGATCCGTGATGAAGGCGCAACCGGTCGCGGTTCAAAACCTAAAGCAGGTTTAACAGGCTTTAGCGTATCAAACCTTAAAATCCCAGGCTTTGTGCAGCCATGGGAAGGCGACTACGGCAAACCTAGACGTATTGTAACGCCACTTGAAATCATGACTGAAGGCCCATTAGGCGGCGCAGCATTTAATAACGAATTTGGTCGTCCAGCCCTTGTGGGTTACTTCCGTACTTACGAGCAAGAAGTTGCCAGCCATAACGGTGTTGAAGTACGCGGTTACCACAAGCCAATCATGCTTGCTGGTGGTTTAGGTAATATTCGTGAAGATCATGTTCAAAAAGGCGAAATTACCGTTGGCGCTAAGCTGATTGTACTTGGCGGCCCTGCAATGAACATTGGTTTAGGCGGCGGCGCTGCGTCATCAATGGCCTCTGGTCAATCAAGTGAAGACTTAGATTTTGCTTCTGTACAACGTGAAAACCCAGAAATGGAACGTCGTTGTCAGGAAGTGATCGACCGTTGCTGGCAGATGGGTGACGATAACCCAATTCAATTTATTCACGATGTGGGCGCGGGCGGTTTATCAAATGCCTTCCCTGAGCTGGTGAATGATGCCGACAGAGGCGCATTGTTTAATTTACGTAACGTACCATCTGATGAGCCGGGCATGAGCCCACTTGAGATCTGGTGTAACGAATCTCAAGAACGTTATGTTCTGTCTGTGGCACCTGAGAATTTAGAAACCTTCAAGAAAATTTGTGAGCGTGAACGTGCGCCGTTTTCTGTGGTAGGTGATGCAACTGAAGAGCAGCACCTCACCCTTGAAGATAGCCACTTTGACAACAAGCCAATTGATTTACCCCTTGAGGTTTTATTAGGTAAAGCACCTAAAATGAGCCGCGATGTGGTCACTGCCAATGCTGAGTTTTCAGCGCTCGAAACCGCTAATATTGACCTTAAAGAAGCGGTATCGCGCATCTTGCATTTACCTACTGTGGCCGATAAGTCTTTCCTTATCACCATTGGTGACCGCTCGGTAACAGGTTTAGTTAACCGTGACCAAATGGTTGGACCTTGGCAGGTTCCTGTTGCTGATTGTGCCGTAACTGCAGCAAGTTATGACAGCTACGCCGGTGAAGCCATGTCTATTGGTGAACGTACTCCATTAGCATTACTTGATTTTGGCGCTTCAGCTCGTATGGCCGTCGCCGAGTCAATCTTAAACATTGCGGGTACTGATATTGGTTCATTCAAGCATATTAAATTATCAGCTAACTGGATGTCGGCAGCAGGTCACCCAGGTGAAGATGCCGGTCTTTATGAAGCAGTAAAAGCAGTGGGTGAAGAGCTTTGTCCTGAACTTGAGTTAACTATCCCAGTGGGTAAAGACTCAATGTCGATGAAAACTGCGTGGAACGAAGCCGGTGAAGATAAAGCTGTTACTTCACCAATGTCACTGGTTATCACTGCATTCGGTGTGGTCAAAGACATTCGCAACACTGTGACTCCAGAGCTTCGCACTGATAAAGGCGATACAGAACTGTTACTGATTGATTTGGCTAATGGTCAAAACCGTTTAGGCGGTTCTTGTTTAGCGCAAGTTTACAGCCAGTTAGGTGATGTGGCGCCAGACTTAGATGATGCAGCAAGCTTACGTAGCTTCTTTGAAGTGATTCAGCCATTAGTCGCTGCTCAAAAAGTCTTTGCTTATCATGACCGCAGTGACGGCGGTTTATTCACGACACTAGTGGAAATGGCATTTGCGGGTAATACCGGCCTTAATATTGATTTAGCAGCACTTAAAGGCACAGACCTTGAGCGCTTGTTTAATGAAGAGTTAGGCGCGGTTATTCAGGTGTCTAAAGCTGATTCAGCTAACATTCAAGCTCAGTTCGCTGCCGTGGGCGTGTCTTGCCAATATATTGCCAAGCTAACCCAAGATGATCAAATCACTATCGTTGATGGCCAGACGCCAGTATTTAGTGACAGCCGCGTAGCACTGCGCACCATGTGGTCTGAAACCACTTATCGCATGCAGTCACTACGTGACAACCCTGAATGTGCTAAAGAAGAGTTTGAACTTAAGCAGCAAGCCAAAGACCCAGGTCTTACAGTTGATTTACGCTTTAACCCAAGCGAAGACGTTGCCGCGCCATTTATCTTAAAAGGTGTCGCACCTAAGATGGCGATTATCCGTGAGCAAGGGGTTAACTCCCACGTTGAAATGGCAGCAGCCTTTGATCGCGCAGGTTTCGAAAGCCGCGACGTGCATATGTCTGACATTTTATCGGGTCGCATCAACCTAGAAGAATTCCAAGGCCTAGTGGCTTGTGGTGGATTCTCTTACGGTGATGTACTGGGCGCAGGTGAAGGTTGGGCTAAGTCAATCTTATTTAACGACCGTGCTCGCAGTGAGTTCTCACAGTTCTTTGAACGTGATGGCACGCTAGCATTAGGTGTATGTAACGGTTGTCAGATGTTATCTAACCTGAAAGAAATCATTCCAGGAAGTGAGCATTGGCCACACTTTGTCCGTAACCGTTCGGAGCGTTTTGAAGCACGTGCGAGTTTGGTTGAAGTACAAAAGAGCCCATCAATCTTCTTTGAAGGTATGGAAGGTTCACGTATGCCAATCGCAGTATCACACGGTGAAGGCCGCGCTGAGTTTAAGTCAGTTGAAGCCTTAGCCGCCGCTGAAGCGACAGGCACAGTGGCACTGCGTTACGTTGACGGTAATGGCGCTATAGCAACCCAATACCCACAAAACCCCAATGGTTCGCCAAATGCGATTACCGCATTAACTACCACTGATGGCCGAGTGACGATTATGATGCCGCATCCAGAACGAGTATTCAGAACCGTTGCCAACTCTTGGCACCCAGATGAATGGGGTGAAGACAGCCCATGGATGCGTATGTTCCGCAATGCACGGGTTAAGTTAGGTTAAGCTTCACTTAACCTAGATTGAGTTAACAGCAAAAAGGCGACCAAATGGTCGCCTTTTTATTGGGTTTGAGTTTGTGGAGAGTATTGCTAACTCATTTCTGGATAGAAACGCGTTAGACATTTAACTCTATCTGTGAGTTTCAGATTAAAATTTCGATGAATTAACGCTGGCATAAATGGCGGAACAAGTTTGGTAGTTTTATTGCGTTTCTTTGCAATAAAAATCGCCAAGCTTGTGGAGTCCATTTGATGACCCTTGTTAAATTGCATTTGGTTTTATCCCAATATCAGAACATACCTCAGGTAAGATTTCGTCTGTTAGGCCAGAGGGAAGTTTTTCTAATTTTGGCCTTGTTAATTGTAGTTGAACAGCCTTGTCACCACTTGTAACTTTGTCAATCCAAGGCTTAAAGTAGGAAGCTCTTGAGTAAACCTCTTGAACTCCATATTTACCTATACCTTCACCTTCAACTCTAGAACTAACACCAAGCAAGTAATTTGTTCCATTAGATTTTAGAAATGCAGGTCCTCCACTATCTCCTCCACCAGAAACCCCTTCTAACGGTAAAGCTGAATCTCCACTATCAAAAACAAATTTTAATAATGGCCCATCGGCCATAGTAATTATATTTTGAGCTTTACGTAACACCCCGTTATTTTCATAGTTATCCACCGTTTGGCCAATTAAACCATTACCAGTACCACCTACACCGATAAACCAAGTTGGTTTTCCAAGCTCATCAGTATTTCCGTAAACAGTTGCAGGCTCAATTCCCGTTACAGGATTAATTAATTTGACTAAAGCTATATCGTGACTTTTACCGGGTTTGTAGTCTCTATGGACAAATACACTTTCTACTTTATGCAGACCATTATTGAACGCTACATAACTTTCGGGGGTCACACAAAATGTGGCATGCGCAGCGGTCACTATCCAATCAGGTTTAATTAATGTTCCATGTGCGCCATCAACATAGAATGTTGCCAATGGAGCAAAATCACTTGGCATAGCCTGGTACTTTTTGTCATCAACATCATGACGAACAACTATTGCTGAAGACGAAAAACTTAAAATAAACAATGAAATAAATAGAAATATACGCATGACTTCCCTTTGCAATTTAACGCCGCATTAAGCGGACTAAAATTGTGGGTTATACTGTGGAGCGAAGCGGAACGTAACCCACTGTTTTAGTTCCGTTTAAATGCCTTGTGTACGCCCAGCATGGGCATGAACTAATGAGGTGAAAGTCCTCTGTAGGAAGGTCACCGTTTATTAACATGCTGTTATTAAACGTTAACTACTAGCGAATGGCAAGGGCTTATCCGCGAGGATTGGTCTGGAGGAAGCCGCTAGCAAATTTGCGAGCTGATGAACAAGAACATCATATGAGGCGTAGGCTAGAGGTGAGTTGGCAGGGTCTGCCCCGCGAAGCAAGGGTACAAGACGACGAAACCACGTGATCTAATGGCCACCGTAAATGATGCAGCAGTGCAAAGAAAGTTCATGTTCTTATCTGGGGAGATCTACTTAACACGCGATCGGTAATTAACCAGTAAGGCTCTGGTTTATAGGTGCCTTGGCTTTTCAGCGCCATCGACTGAAAAGAGCGAATCAGATGGAAACCGATAGCGCATGACGGGGTAACTCGGCGTGTGATTAAGCAGAAGTCAGCAGACGGCATAGTAGCCCAACGCCCATCGTAATGGATGGGATATGGTGAAGGCCTGAACATTCAGAAGAAGGAGGAGTCTTGTCAAACTTGTCGATACTCACTACGTCGCCAGACGATTACTATCAGCAGCGTATTGACCTGCAACCGGCCTTCAACAGCGATCTATTCCAGCAACTACTCGAACCTGAGAATTTACACCGAGCGTGGCGGCAAGTTAAAGCCAATAAAGGCGCGGCTGGTATCGATGGTATGACTATCGAAGCCTTCCCGATCTGGATGCAACAAGGCGGTTGGCAACAGTGTAAAACTCAACTTGAGCAAGGTAAATATCTACCCTCAGCGGTCAGGCGTGTAGAGATCGACAAACCCGATGGCGGTAAACGCAAATTGGGGATCCCGAACGTCATTGACCGTGTCATACAGCAAGCGATAGCTCAAATACTCACTCCACTGTTTGACCCATTTTTCTCGGCTAATAGCTTTGGCTTTAGGCCGAATAAAAATGCCAAACAAGCGGTACTGCAAGTTAAGGATATCATCAAACAGAAACGTA
>NZ_JBFRKH010000027.1:0-9703 GCF_041469265.1 Shewanella sp. 10N.286.51.B2 | reverse complement strand
GAATTTAAGGGAGGGTTACAGTTCCACTACAGGAACCTTCAACAATAAATATCACCACCACTATGACAATTGACTGCGATTCCACTAGTGGAACACTCAAACGTAAATACTCACTTCTAGAATAATTGGTAGCGATTCCACTACTGTAACCTTCAACAATAAATATCACCACCACTAAAGCAATTGACTGCAATTCCACTAATGAAGCATTCAAACGTAAATACTCACTTCTAAAATAATTGGTAGCGGTTCCAGTACTGTAATATTTTGATTTTATTTCCAGTACTGGATTTTTCACTACTGGGGAGTCCGTTTGGCTTAGATCTAAGTTTGTATGGAACTCGCTGAATGAGACCAACTGGTAAGAACTGAAAGTAGTCCATCGATCACTTAATTATTAAAATACAAAACTAATTAATGGAAGGTATACATAAATTACAAGCTAATTAAATTTTATGGTGTACGGTTTAAGTTATTGATGTTTAATGTAAATATTGACATTCCTATCTTTTGGATATAAGGTTTTAAATACTAAGATTAATAATTTCGGTAGCTCAAATAAGTCAGTAAAAATAAAGAATAAAAGTGACTATTTCTGCGTATGAACTGCGAAAGTTGATCTAAAAAAAGATGAACTTGTGCTTACTGAATACACAATTAACGTAGGGTTTATAATAGATGAATGACGAACTGACATGTGTTGTGATTAGCGATACGCATGGTATGTATCGACAGATAGAAGTTCCTGATGCTGACGTATTTATTCATGCAGGTGACATCACGAAGTCAGGAAAACTGGAAGAGTTGAATGATTTTAACGCTTGGCTTACAGAATTACCGCACCGCTATCGCATCGTTATAGCTGGTAATCATGACCGAGTATTTGAAAGTAATCCGATTCAAGCTAGAGCGGCTATGACAAATGCCGTATACCTAGAGGATGAAGAGGTAACGATTTGTGGAATTAAATTTTACGGTTCACCTTGGCAACCCTGGTTCTTGAATTGGGCGTTTAATTTGCAGAGAGGAGCAGAAATACAACAGAAATGGGATCGAATCCCTGACGACACAGACGTCCTGATAACACACGGGCCAGCTTATCGTCATTTAGATGAAAATCTAGAAGGAAAACATGTGGGCTGCAATGACTTATTAAGTGCTGTCCAGCGAGTAAAGCCTCAGTTTCATGTCTGTGGGCACATTCATGAGGGATATGGTCGGGAGTCAGATGGTATAACAACATTCATCAATGCTAGCTCTTGTACAAGACGATATATTCCCAGTAATGCTCCAATGCTTTTCGTTGTTAAAATTCTCAATTTGCAGGTTTAAAGCGTAAGGGACTTGCGACCTGATGATATATCCTTATTTTTCAGCATCTTTGATGCAATATTTATATTAAAAAATAATGAGTAATTATATGAAGTTTATACCTGTGAGTGATTTGCATCTTGATAACTTTAAAATAAGAAAGGATTTTTGGTTAGACTTTGATCCTGAGGCCGTTCTAATTATCGCGGGTGATGCTGCTAATGCACTCTCTGGCATGGAGTATATAAAAACTATTCTATGTAAATACTTTCGTGCGGTCATATATGTCTGTGGAAATCATGAATGGTATAGTAATAAAAATCGTTTATACAAAATGAATCCTTATCATTTTATAAAGGAATCGGTTAATAACGTAAGCCATTCAACAGTGCTATCTAATTCGCCCTTGAAAAAAATAAAATATCATAGCCAGCTGGTAGACAATTTATACTTTTTAAACAATGAATCAATCGTAATCGATGGTTTTTTAATTTACGGTGGTTCTTTGTGGTTTCCGATCCACACTTACTCAAAATCTTTATTAGATGATTACGGACTATTGATGAATGACCCGAAATTTATTAATTACAAGATTATTGAAGAGCAATTTAAGAGTTTTGTTGATAATTTTCCGCCGAAGGTGGATTTGGTTGTATCTCATCACCTTCCCAATTTAGAAGCGTTTGCATTAGATATAAATCGTACGAGTGAATATGCCCCGTTCTATCATGCCTCTTTATCGGACGAATTAATTCTAAGAACTAGATATTGGATCGCTGGTCATCAGCATGATGCTACGGAGAAATTAATCGCAGGGCATGTTAAGTTCATTAGCAACCCCAAGGGTTCCGTGCCTATGACCCCAGGATTACTTAGAAATAAGGTATACCATTTATAGTGGTTATAAAATGAAAGTCAGTAAAAAGACAGATAACCTTGTCTATTGAGTACTCTAAAACAGAGACCAGTTTTATCTGCCATTACATAGCGATTGTTCTGGTTAAACTCTAAGATCGTGACCAATATTAGTTGACCACTACAGTCCCTGCAGACCTTATAATGTAATAAAGTATGAGGAGATTTTGATATGTTAGCAACAAATAGAGTGCAAGCTAAAACGGTCAACAAAGTCGAGTCGAGAGTACTTGCGAAAGCAGTCACAAAGCTTTTTAAGTATTGGGGGATTTCACAGGATGCCCAATGCTCATTGCTTGGTATAAGCCCTTCTAGTCGTAAGAAAATAAAATCTATGGAAGAAGGCTTGGTTGGCATCCCAACAGGGCGTGATTCATATGAGCGTGTAGGGTACTTATTGGCAATCCATAAAGCTTTGCGATTACTTTACCCCCAAAACCCTGAACTGCTTTATGGGTGGGTCACAATGCGTAACCAAAAATTTGATGGTCGCACTCCGCTAGAAGTGATGACTGAGGATGGATATTTAGGGATAGCTAAAGTAAGTCGCTATTTAGATATGAATCGAGTGCACTAATGTCATCACTGTTTGACGATCTGCTAGACCATGTGGGTGGTTTATATTCTTACAGTCTTCGACACACCTTTATCGATGAATTTAAGCGATTAGCTATCAGTGAAAATATAGTGGCGCTGATAGTCGGTCACACGAACCCAAACATAACCTACGGCTGTTATGGTAAGGATGTTCAGGCTAGGGCATTACTCAAATATATTGAGCGACTTGAATATGATATTTGATGATCGGGTGGGTTTAATGTGCAATTTTAACAGGGCAAAGCTAACACGCTTTTGCCCCATTATCATTTAGAACAATGACTCATTCTAATTTTGTGTTTCTGTGTTTGCCTTATATTTACTAATGCAGAAAGCAAAAGATATGGCTTTAGTAGCTAGTCTTGTTGTATGACTTAAAGACTATCAAGAGGACTTATGACCCCAGTATGATGGCCACCAATCACATGGGTATATATCTCGGTTGTTTTGACATCACTGTGTCCCAATAACTCCTGGATGGTGCGAATGTCATGGCCTTTGAGTAATAAAGATGTTGCAAACGAATGGCGGAAAGTATGGGCGGTAACGCGCTTATCTATACCACTGTTAGTGGTAGCTTGCCTTAATGCTCGTGAAAAAGCCGTTGGATGAATATGGTGTCTGCACACGTAGTTGTCACTTGGGTGCATACAACGGCGGCTAGCAGGAAAGATATGTTGCCAATGAAACTTAGAAGCATTACTGCGATATTTTCTGATGAGAGAGATGGGCAATGAAGCAAGTCCAAAGCCATCTGACAAATCCGTCTCGTGGAGCTTTTTTACCAGTTTCATTTGTGACTTTAGAGTATCAATCAATCCGTTAGGAAGCATACAAACTCGATCTTTTTGCCCTTTACCTCGGTACACAAAGATAGATTTAGTGGTTAGATCAATATCTTTTACCCTAAGTTTTAGGGCTTCCTTTAATCTTAGGCCTGAGCCAAATAGGATGGCACCAATTAAATAGTGGTAGCCTGACAAATTGTTGATGATCAGTTTTGCTTCTTCGTTAGACAATACCTGCGGTATTCGTTTAGGGGCTTTTGCATAGGGAAATTGTAACTCATTGGACTCAACTTTTAACACATGGCGACAAGCAAATACAATGGCACATAGGGCCTGTTTCTGGGTACTCGCCGACACTTTACACTCGACTGCTAAAAAGCAGAGAAATTGTTCAATCAAAGCGGGGCTTATATCAGCGCCATGGCGAATATTACAATGTCGAATGAAATAACGGTTCCAATAGAGGTAGGATTTTTCTGTTTGATAGCTGTAATGGCGTACCCTGATCTCTGCCCGTATAGCCTCCAAAAATGTTAATTGCCCCATAACCGTCGCCTCACCAATGAACTGTATATATATACAGTTATAGTTCAAGTTAAGATAATTACTATGAAAAAGATGCATAAATCGTTTGATTGGCGCATCGATAATACTAACTTTTAAAAATTAACTCATTATTATCAATTGTTTGTAATATTTATAAAAGTGTTATGCAGACCTCGTAAACATCTATGCATCTTTTTTATCTTCTAAATTGTCATATTTCTTCTGTATTTTTTGTTAAAAAATATATTTACAACAGATACTTACAAGTGATAGCTTGAAGAAAAGACTTACAAGAAAGCAGGAGGTTATCCTGCTGCTAATCAATAAGCTGTTCTTGACCTGCGGTAGACGATTTTTAGCAAAAAAGAAGTGATATTTAAGTCTAACCGAAGGAATAGATAGAGCCAAACGTGATGGAAGAAACGCCTAATTTATGATAGCTTGAAGGCACTTGCTAAGGCTCGTAAAGCAAAGCTTTTAAAGAGACCTGCAATTGACTTCAAGTAAAGCAGCGATGCTTCCCTCACGCCGCAGGGGGCATCAATTAAGCCCCAAGGGCATGGAATATGAACTCACGGATTGAGTAGCGATAACCCTCTCTCTCCGAAAGTAAAGAACAAGCCGTTACACGAGACCTTCGGCTCGTGAACTAAATCGTTAGAGCGCAAAAGGAGTTCCGTTGCCATATACTATCCCAGTCTCATTCGACAAGTTTATCGAAAGGATCTCTATAACTGGAAACCAGGCTGATACTGCTGAATCTAGATGTCAGTCGATAGTTAGCTTGTTAGGCAAAGAGTTTAATATTTTGGAGGCTTTTCCATTAGGTTCTTTAGTTAGTGGAACGTCCTTGAGTGGTTATGCTGATGCGGATGTAATGTTGGTTCTCAACTATGGAATGCATGCCGAAAATAAATTACCAGAAGAATTCTTACAATTAGTACGTGATAAGTTAAGTGAATATAACACTCGTATGGCTAAAAAAAATGGTCAAGCTGTAACCCTATATTTTAAAACTTGGCCAAACGTCGATATTGTTCCTGCATACAGAGTTACTGACAATGGAAGCATCTATTGTTATAAAATCCCAAACGCAAATGATAATACGTGGATTGAGACTAGACCCAAAATTCATATCAATAATATGAAGAAGGCTTCCGAACATAAAGTTCATTTGATTAAAATGATAAAAGAATGGAATAGAAAGCACTCTTCATATCTTTCATCATTTCATATCGAAGTTATGGCTTTAAGTTACGATAATTTTTATAGTGATTATCCATGGCATATTTATCAATTTTTTGAGCACATGCACAAAAAAATTCAGAGCTATCTCCCTTCACCTTCAGGCCTTTCTGGTTATGTAGATGATTACCTGAGTTATTCAGACAGGCTAGAAGCTAGTAATAGAATTGAGGCTGCACTAGGCAAAACTCGTGATGCTTGGCTAGCTCATTATAATAATAACGACAAAGATTCAATTGAGAAATTTGGCAAAATTTTCGGGGATAGGTTTCCTTCTTATGGCTAGTATTCAAAGTTTATCAAGTGCAGTATTAGATAATGCTAAACAGTATTCGAAGTATGAAAGCTTTTTGCATTTTATTACGTTCACCTGCGCAGCATCATCAATTTTCCTAAATGGTAACTGGTTGTATTTAGTTGCTGTAATTGCATTAATTTCTGAATTTTCTTCATGGCTTCTATCTAAATCTACGAGTAGTAAAAAATCACTTGGTCAAGAGTTGATTAGATTAAATATCATACAAAAATCTTATGGCTCAGATATGTCAGTTGACTTAGCTTATTTAAAAAGCAAAGTAACAAAGAGTGAGTTCAATAAAGCTAGTAGTTTTGAGAATAGTGATTATTACGCAACAGATGACTTGACCCCAGAAGTGCGATTAGTTGAAATAATTCAAGAAAGTTGTTTTTGGTCGCAGCATCTATATCAAGCTTGTAAACAAAGAGCTATTACGAATTCTATTTTACTCTCCGTTTTAATTATTGTTTTGATAATAACAGGGCTGTCTTTAATCTCTTCTGATGCGAACTATACGCTACCAAGGTTAGCTCTGTTATTCTTAATGTTTTTCCCTCTGTGGAACGGTATTGATAAAGCCATCAGTTTTGGTAGTGCTACATCGAAACTCACGAGCATTGATCAGCAATTAAGTGCTTCAAAATGTGCGTTTCCTCATTTATTGTCGTTGTTCGCTGAGTATAACGTTGTTACATCGAACACACCTTTAATTCCTCAAAAGGTGTTTGACAATGAACAAGATAAATTAAATTTATTGTGGGCTGAGAGAGTGGCTAAATAGCGCTCTAACAAGGCACTTAAACGGAACTAAAACAGTGGGTTACGTTTCGCTTCGCTACATATTATAACCCACAATTTTAGTCCGCTTAGTGCGGCGTTAGGCTCAATTATTACAATGATTCAAGCTATCTAGAAATATAAAGCCAGCATAAACCATTACTTACAAAGAGATAAGGATTTTAAAGTGACAGTAGTTGTAAATTCAGTTAAAGAATTAGGAAAAGCCATTAAGAATAAAGAAAGCCGTATTCGAATTAAGAACCCAAGTCTTGCCAAAAAAGTTAAAAGATTTAAGGGGATAAAGGGCTTGTCAAAAAATGATATGGCAAGTAAAGGTCTAATTACTGCATCTATCGGAATAGAGGTTGTATATATAGTTGGTATACTTGTTTTGGGTGCAGTGGTTCTTTATGCTCTTTACAAAGATTATAATGTAAAAGTAAAAAAAGATGATGATGAGCTTGTGTTAGAAAGAAAAGCCTAACAATCAGTTGGTGTGCGCACCTTCGGTGCTGGGACGGTTACACTTCGCTCGTCCCTCACTACGTGTAACCGCCCCACAACAAAAGCGTTAGCTGCTTTTCATTAATAAACACAAGGAGTTGTAGTTGAAAAAGTTATTTCACTATATTGCGTTATTTATCTGTCCAGTCATTATTATTTCTGGCTGTTACAACTTCGGTTACATTTTGGCATTAGAAATTTACTCAGGTAATTATGAACTCAGCTTCAACACACAGCCTTTAGGCTTAATTGCTGCTGCCTTATGTTCTATTCGCCCTTTTATTCAAGCAGTTAAAAAGCAGTTTAAGGTTACGTCTAATCAACAAGTGCGCTGCTAACAAGCAATTCCAGCTAACGCCTACGGCGCAGCTGAATTGGGCGTTATGAGTTTAGAGGGAACTATGTACTTTTGGAAAATTGAATCACTTAAAGAAGATATAATTCAAGGAAATCTAACGGAGAAAAATAAGTTTTATTATGCACTTATTTATATTGCAATATCCGTAATCAGTTTTGAGCTAATAGCTTATACTCCCGTTGAAAACCCCAATACTTGGGATACTATCAACTCTGTTGGTAATATCCTTATTGCAATATTAGGTACTGTCGTCGTTTTTAAATGCAATGGTGGTTCCAGTGGAAATGACTTTTTAGGTAAATATTTTAGTATCGGTTTTGTTGTTTCAATTAGAAGTATTCCTATTTTACTATTAATGTTAATCGCATTAATTTTCTACTATGAAATCACTTTTACACAAAACCCTGAATTAGCAAGCACCCCAGCGGATATTTTTCCATTTTTACTTTGGTATATACTTGTTTTTTGGCGTATATGTAGGCACGTGTCTGCAATTAAAAACTCATAACAAGCAAATAAATCAGGACAAATAACAGTTGGTTTTTGCTCCTGCGTCGCTTATTTTAACCAACTGCAATTTGCCTATTATTTGGGCGTTAAGTTACTAGGGAAGTCTGTGCGTAAATTTCTAAATTTAAGTAAAAATAGGCAAGTAGAGCTAAATACCAAATTTCCAGACCTATTTAAACTTTATTGTGTAGATGAGACTCCTCATTATAAGAAAGTAGCAATTTCTGTTTTTGACCACTGGTTAACTCGTGAAGAGTTTCAAGAAGATTATCCCGATCAAGAAGAGAAGTTACGCCGAGACAAGTTATTACATAACTTTGCTAAGGTCATGTCCCAAAATACGGAAGTTTTGAATTTTAAATTCAAAGGGAAATGGGAACGTTGTTTACCTTCTTTCAGAAAGTTTAACTCTCAAGAAGCGATGGGTAATTATTTGCACCCAGCGGGTGATAATGACTCATCTGATAAATTTTGCAGGTTAGTTTTACCCGAATTTGAAGCTGTGTACTTTGAAAGTTGGGATTATACAAATATATTTTATATTCAAAATGATAATGTCATACCGCAAATTAAAAAATGGGCTAATGAATCAGGCGTTTATTGTCTGGAGTATTAGTAACTTAACAGATAAGGATAGGCCGCGCGTAGCCGCGGCCTTATCCCAAGTGTTGAACAAGCCCGAGTGATACCTTTATAGTGTAAATATCGGCGTAAGATCTTACGCTTTTTCGATGTGTGCAGAGCAGTTACATTTTTTACTAGCCGCATAGATCCCTTAGCATCGTCAGCTAATTTCTTTACCTAAATATCAATGCCTTAGCACCTCCTGATACTTTTCTTGTTCCGCATCTTAAGTGTTAACTTTCTAATTCCTCGGCTTAAACAGTGGCGTTAGATGTCGTTGATTTTTGCCTAAAAAAGCTTGTCAGTCGTGCATGCACTTTTTCATCCCTTTGTTGCCAGCAACCCATAATTATCATCGGTTGTCGGCAGCATGGGCAAGGTCGTATGGCTTGCGTTTTAGAAAATTAACTGTGAAACCCATA
This sequence comes from Shewanella sp. 10N.286.51.B2, assembly GCF_041469265.1. NCBI lineage: Bacteria > Pseudomonadati > Pseudomonadota > Gammaproteobacteria > Alteromonadales > Shewanellaceae > Shewanella > Shewanella sp. 10N.286.51.B2. The sequence continues at coordinate 805 of NZ_JBFRKH010000027.1, read as the reverse complement.
ATTAATTTTTCCCAAATCTAGTTTGTCATTTTGAATAAATCAAAATAGTGATATTAGGTCACATACAATTTAAAACGTTGGTTTAATTGCTTTATTTACAAACTCCGTTTGAATTAACGTCGTGGTGCTTCGCCCATACCAGAGTCAAGGGGGAAACTGCTTGTCCCCCTTAACAATCCCTCAGCACCCCGACGAAAAATGCTGAATAACGCATGATTTTCGATGGGGATTGATCCAGCTTTTAACTTCATCTGTATCCCTCTTCGGTCATTGTCGAAAAGCCCTAACGCTTCCGATAGGCCATCCCTGGCCTAACGATAGCTAGCTTGGCATCCATGCCAAGCTCACGGCCTTTTCTCGATGACCTCAATTCAAATTGAGTCTTTTAGAATTTTAATTTCAGATGTATTTATTTTTATTGTCATAAATACCGTCAAATCGAAGAGATAATAAACCCAGTGTAGATGCAGCAGTGAGCTTCCAAAACATGGATGTTTTGGCAGAGCTTACAAGGACGTACTTGCAGCGTCTCGCAGTTGTATCTGCACATAAGCCTGCGGCAGGCAATGGGTTAGATGGAAGTGATGGTCATCAGTAACTGAGTGAATATAAATAAAGTATAACGTTGGTGCTGGTAACACGTTTATGTCCAAAAGTGGGTTAGGGACGTAACACATTTCTGCCCCAAAATGAGTTGGTGCTAGCAATGGGATAATCAGCATAACCTTACTTTTTCTAATCGATTATGACCGCCTTACTTGTCGTCCAAATGACTGGTTGCCTATACAGGTATAACTGATTTTCT